>CBHYLN010000004.1:0-94039 GCA_966128725.1 uncultured bacterium
GCGTGACGCCATGAAACTCAGGGCTGCGTGACGCCATGAAACTCAGGGCTGCGTGACGCCATGAAACTCAGGGCTGCGTGATGCCATGAAACTCAGGGCAGCGTGACGCCATGAAACTCAGGGCAGCGTGACGCCATGAAACTCAGGGCAGCGTGATGCCATGAAACTCAGGGCAGCGTGATGCCATGAAACTCAGGGCAGCGTGACGCTGCCCGCTACTGTTTTTCAAACAACTGGGTACGGATCTCGGTAAGCAGCCGCTCGTGGGTGGGGAACGTAACGGCAATGTAGGCCAGCAACGCACAGGCGGGCACGGCCAGCACGAAGAACTCCGGATGGTAGAACAGCACCCCGATCTTCATCGCGAGGATGCAGAAGGCCAGGCCGTTGATGGCCACAGCCGCGAAGCTTGCCACACGAATAAGGCGGATGCGCTCCAGCAGGAAGATTGCGCGATCGTGGACGTCGGCCGGCAACTGCCCGCGAACGCTTGCCGGCGCGGTATCCGGGCGCGTAAGGAACCCTGGACGAAAACCACGCCGCAGAACCAACGGGGCAAGCACCAGCAGCATTGCCGAGATGATGCCGTACGTGATGGAGAGGAACCGCACCAGGTGGACATCACCCTCGGCGATCGGCGATTCGCTGCCAAGACCGTACACAAAGAAGATCACCGCGATCCCCACCATCAATATCGCCGCGACAACCACAACGATCGTTTGAAATCGGCGAACGCGTTCGGGGGTAAGCCGCGCGCGCACGGCTTCCAGATCAAGGGGTTGGTTCATGCTCCAAGGAAAACAGAGGGTGTTCGATACAGGTCGGGAGTTGGCCAACGCCACGCCTGTATATCGCGGCGCAACGATGGCAAGTGGGCTGCGCAAACTACGAAATGCAACAGCGCACACGCGACTTACAGGCTCAGTTGCCGCGGCGGGCCTGCAGCTCGGCAAGGCCTTCGTGTACCTCATCGCGCGGAAGCCCGCCGTCGGCCAGGTCGTCGTCGGTTTTGTCGAGCAGTCGGTGATAAAAGGCAATGCCATCGGCAACAGCCGCAGCCAGCATCCCGGCTTCGCCGGATTCCGTTTCACTGGCTTCCGCCTCGCCAATCACCTCGAACCAGCAGTCCTCGGCATCGGAGTAGAAGCCGTTGATCTCGAAGAAGCCGGCCAGCAGCCGTTGCACCTGCGTGGGCAGCTCGCACGCCGCGCTCCGCTCGATCACCAGTTCCAGCGTGGACACCGCATCCAGCGGCAGCGCCTGGGTGCCGTCGCCATAGGCGGCCAGCAACAGATACAGCGACCTGGTAAGGCATTGGCACGGATCGCGCAGCGGCCCGGGGTTCAGGCGGTCCAGATCGGCGACCTCCTTCAACAACGAGCCAAGCATCACCGCGCGGTCGGGCACGAACTCGCCCTCCATCACACAGATCGCATGCAGGGCTTCGAGCGGCAACACGCGCAGCTCATCCACGCCAAGCTCGAACACCTTGCCGCAGAAATCATTTACCTCCACCATCGCGGCATCGGTCCGGTGGGTCTCCTTCAGGAACACAACGCGAGCAATGAACTGCGCGAACTGCTCAACCATTGTGAGGATATAATCTCGCTTCAGCACGTAAATCGTCCGTGAATGATGAATGTGATCAACGTTCGCCCCCGCCCCAGTCGTATTCGCGCGAGAACTCCAGGAACTCCGCGATCCGCGCTTCGTTTACGCGCGCCCACTCCTCGCGATCGCCGCCCGGAACCGATTGCATCACCCAGTACACAAGCGGTTGCAGGTATCCGCGCTGGTGCAGCGCCGTGAAATACGGGAAATAGTATCGGGCAACGAAATCGCCGTTCCGGTGTTCCCTGCCCGATTCGGCAACCGCCGCCAACACGGCCCCCAGCCGTTGCTGGACGGTCGCAAGCTCATCGCCGCCGGCCCGTGTTGGCGCAAACCGTGCCATGGCCTGCCAGGCCGCGTATTGCACGGAAGCCTTCGGTGGTTTCCTCCATTTCAACGGCGCCTGATCGCGTGTGCCCACGGCCAGGATCTGCCGCAGGCGCCGCACGGCCATATCGGCGCGCTCGGAAGCGGGCTCCAGCACCAACCCACGCAGCAACGCCAGCAGGGCGGGCAGACGGTTACCCAACGCAACGTGAATCGGCCCCAGCCCCAGATGGCTTGCCGCGTGATTCGGGTTCAACAGCAGGGCTGCCTCGAACGCCGCGGCCGCATCGGCGAACCGCTTCATGCCCAGCAGGGTTACGCCAAGATTGTAGTGCAGCAGAAAGCTCCGGGGCTCAACCGCCAGGCCTGCGCGGTAGGCCGCCACGGCGCTGTCGGGCAACGAAAGCGCGTCGTAGGCATTGCCCAGGATCATGGCGAAGTGGCCGAAGTAGTCCGACTCGTACGCCATACCACGGCGCGCGAACACAACCGCGCTTTCGCGTTCGGCCTTCTCCAGATAACAGGTGGCCAGCTCCAGCATCGCCTCCACATTGTCCGGATTGCTTTTCAACACCAGTTGGTAGCGCTCGATCGCGGCATCCACATCCTGATGGTCGTGCAGCTCGTTGGCATCGTTGAGCAGGCGTTGCTCGGCATCGGTAGCGGGCACCGGCTGCCTGCGCTGCGGCTGCGCCGCAAGGCGCGCGCCAAACGCCGGCATGGCACACAGCAGCAGCGCCGCCACTGCGCACGCGCGCCAAACGCCGCGCCCACCCACGACCCGGAGACGTGGGAGAACCGAACGGTTGCATGGCGGCATCGGCCTGATGTGCATGTATCGATCGTGAAAACGTGAGCGTTGATCCCGTTGCTGTTGTATGTCCGCGTACCCGGGGACGCAAACACACGGCCCCGAAAATACCATGGCAAACCATGCCAACCGAAGCCGGCGTGTATTGCGGGGTACGGTATGTTGCCCAATGCCCACAGCGAATGCCGATCATCGCCGATCGCGGCGCCCGCAGAACACGGCGACATCATGGTGCAACACTGAACGCAGCACGGCATCAGGACCCTATATTGTCGGGATGAAGTTGAAAACGTCGTGGATGATTTATGGGGCCAACGGCTTTACGGGGCAGTTGATCGCGCGCGAGGCGGTGCGCCGTGGGCATCGGCCGCTGCTTGCCGGCCGATCGGCCGAACGGCTTGCCCCGATTGCCGAGGAGCTGGGTCTTGATTGGATCGCCATCGACCTTGCGCACCACGATCTGCTGACCGCCGCGCTTGCCGACGTTGCCGCCGTGGTACATGCGGCCGGGCCCTTTGTTACCACCAGCGCCCCGATGCTTCGCGCCTGCATCGCCGCCGGCACGCATTACCTTGACATCACCGGCGAGATACCCGCGCTGGGCCATGCGTTTGCGTCGCTTCGCGAGGCACGCCAGCGCGGCGTGGCCGTGGTGCCCGGCTGCGGATTCGATGTGCTGCCCACCGACTGCCTGGCCGCTCATGTGGCCGCGAGACTGCCGGACGCAACAACGCTTGAGATGCTGGTGTTGCCAACCACCACCCCAAGCGTTGGCACCGTGGTTTCCGCATTGGGATTGGCCGAGCTGGGCGGATGGGTACGCCAGGACGGTGCGCTGCGGCCGTTGGCGTTCGGGCGGCGCGCGCGGCGCCAACGCATCAACGGCGTAACGCGCACCATCGTGCCGATGCCGATCGGCGACCTGGTAACCGCGTGGCACACCACGCGGATTCCCAACATCACCACCTACTTCGCCGTGCCGCGCGGGGTGCCAACGTTGATGTTGCTGTTTGGCGGGATTGGTCGGCGGCTTGTCTCCACCAGACTGGGGCGCCGGATAACGGCCGCGCTCGCGCGCCGATTCGCCCCCGGCCCGGATGCGGCCACCCGCAGCACCGGCAGCGCCGAGGCATGGGTGCGCGTTGCAAACGATCGCGGAGAATACGCCGAGGGCTGGGTGCGCACGGCCGATCCGTATCACTTCACGGCGATGGCCGCCGTTGCCGCGCTGGAGCGCGTGCTGGCCGGCATCGAGGCCGGCACGCAGAGCCCGGCGATCGCGTTCGGCGCGGAGTTCGTGCTAACGATCAGCGGCTCCGAAATCCACGATGGCGACACACGGGCCACGGTGCCGCCGCCGGCCGCCTGAGTTGGGGACCAACGGCAGCCGCAGGCAATGCCAGCCCGGGGTGCAAGGCCTACCGTTTGCGGCCGGCCTTGCCGCGCCCGGTTCGCGCCCCGGCGCGCCCAGCGGAAGCGCCGCCGCGGCCGGCTGCCTTGGCGCCACTTCGTTTGCTTGCGCCGCTTCGTTTGCCCGCACCGCCACGCGGCGATGTTGTGCGCATCAGCTCCGCCATCGAGAACCCCTCGCCCGACTTGCGACGTTGGCGCCAGCCGGCCGCGCTGGTTGGCTCGGCCATCTCCGCCAGATATTCCTCCTCCTCGATCAACGCCATGTCGATCTCGGCCTTGATATCGTCCACACGAATCACGCGCACGTGGATCGCATCGCCCACACGGTACACACGTTTGGATCGCATGCCCCGGAATGATCGCGTGCGCTCGTCGTGCACGAAGTAATCGCCGGCATGGTCGCGCATGCGCACCAGGCCCTCGATCCCGAATCGCTTCAGCTCGGCGAAAATGCCGAACGGCATCACGCCGGAGATCGTGGCCTCGAACACATCGCCCACGTGATCCTTCAGGAACTCCACCTGCATGATCTTTACCGATTCGCGCTCGGCCTCAACGGCCGCGCGTTCGCGTTCGGAGCAATGATCGGCAAGCCCGCCCAGGTTGGCCGCGTACCAGGCGCGGCGCGGGCCGGTCATCCCGGTGGCGTACTCCAGCAGCATGCGATGCACCAGCAGATCCGGATATCGCCGGATTGGCGATGTGAAGTGCGTGTAGTGCTGGAACGCCAGCCCGAAGTGGCCGATGTTGAACTCCGAGTACACCGCCTTGGCCATCGACCGCAGCGTAACATCGTTGATCAACTCCTCCTCCTCGGTGCCGCGCGCCTGGGCAATCAACCGCTGGATATCCTTCGGCTTCACGTTGTCGGTTGGCACGGTATACCCCATGGGGCTTACGAACGCCGCAAGCTCCAGCAGCTTCTCCTTGGGCGGCACGTCGTGGATGCGGTAGATAAAGGGGTTGCGGTTGTCGGGCCGGCCCTTCGTCGCACGCACGCGGCCGATATGCTCGGCAACGATCCGATTGGCCAGCAGCATGCAGTCCTCGATCAGCCGGGTGGACTCGGTTGCAACCTTCTGCACAACCTCCACCGGATGCCCGGCTTCGTCCAGCTTGAACTTCATTTCCGGGCGATCGAACTCCACGCTGCCCTTGCGCCGGCGGTTGGCCCGCAGCTCGTGCGCGATCGCGTTGATCGCGGCCAGCTCGCGCGCGTAATCGCCTTCGCCGGTTTCGAGCACCTGCAACGCTTCCTCGTAGGTAAACCGGCGCTTGGAGCGGATCACCGTTTTGGCGATCTGATACTCCTTCACCGCGCCCCGGGGCGTAAGCCGCGCAAGCACGGAATAGGTAAGCCGGTCCTCGTTGGGGCGCAACGAGCACAGATCGTTCGACAATCGTTCCGGCAACATCGGGATCACCCCGGACACCAGATACACCGATGTGCCACGGCGAAGCGCCTCGCGGTCCAGCTCGGTGCCCTCGTGCACGTAGTGCGCAACGTCGGCGATGTGGATGCCAAGCGTCACCTCGCCGTCCTCGTGCTGCTCAATGGAGATTGCGTCGTCGAAATCGCGGGCATCAACCGGATCGATGGTAAACACATCGCGGTCGCGCAGATCGATGCGGCCAAGCAGATCCTCGGGCGTCAGCACCGCGCCGAACGCTGCGGCCTCGGCCTCCACCTCGCGCGGGAACACGTGCGGCAATCGATGCGCGGCGGCGATCGAGGCAATCTCCGCGTTCATCTCGCCGGCGCGCCCCAGGATCTTCTGCACCGTTCCCATCGGATCGGTATCGGGGTCCATCCAGTCGTGCAGCTTCACCACCACCTTGTCGCCCACACGCGCGGCGCCGGCCTGCGATCGCGGCACGGTGATCGTGCGGTGGATACGCCGGTCATCCGGATCGCAATACAGCGAACGGCCCTGCTTCAGGGTACCCACGATGGTGGTGTTCACGCGCTCCAACACGCGGGTTACTTCGCCGCGCGGGCGCTCGCCGGGCAGTGCCGCGGCCGTCATCTTGGCGCGCACCACGTCGCCGTGGAATGCGGTCCATAAGGAGCGTACATCGATATCCAGTGCGGACTCGGGCTCGCCGGCCGGCACAACACGCCAGGCGCCACGCTGATTGGTCAGCACACCGTCGATGGTTACGTTGGGAATCGTGCGACCGTATCGGCGTCGCGTCGTTCGAAAAATCAGTCCTTCTTCCTCCAGGTCCTGCAGCGTCTGCCGCACGAGGTCATATTCAGTTGAGGTGGCTTTAACTCCGAGCTTCTTCGAGAGCTCGTTGGTCTTCAGGTAATCCGTCCCGGTCCGCGTCAGCAGTTCGAGAATTTCCTCGCGCAAGGCGGCGAGGGTGCGTTGTGGTTGTTTCATGATGATAACGTTGGCGGGCGGAACGGCGGGCAGGAGCGGCGGCGATGAGCAGCAGCCTCAGGGGCGCTCGAACTCACCGATGATGTCAAGAACACGGCGGGTTGCCGTGAAGACGTCGGGGAATCGATCCAGCATGTCGTTCCGCATCCGCGCGGAATGATTGAGTAAATAGTCGTCCAGGCTCGCTTGATCGGCCACGTAGTACTGTACCACGTATCGCCGGGTTCCCTCCCCGGCATCCGAATCCTGTAACAGCGAGGCGTACTGAAATCCGTCGAACTCCAATATTTCAAGAATGTGATCCTTCAGCGCCGCCAGATAGGCATCGGCGGCGGCTTCCTGCACCGTAAGGTTTACTTCGTAGATCAGCATACGTGTACGACGTTTCAGGTTCACGGTTCTTGCCAACGGCATCCCACCGTGTTGGGAATACATCGCCGCGTGTTGGGCGTGCCTGTGCGAATCGGGTAAACGATCAGTACAGGATCACGGCGTTGCCATCGCCGCTCTGCGCCTTGGCCAGGGCCTGGCGCGCGCCGTCGATCATCGAATCACGCGTGGCGTGATCGCTGAGGTCGCTGATGCCCACGGAGATCGTCACCGCCGACTTGCGATCGCCCAGGGCAAGGATGCTGCTTGCAACTTCCTTGCGGAGCTTCTCGGCCCACAGGTAGGCGTCCTGATCGCCGCGCTTCACCAGCACGGCACCGAACAGTTGCGGACCATAGCGGCCGATGGTGTCGTAGGGGCGCACGGCCGATTCTATCACCGACCCCACGCTCCCCGCGATGATTTCCTCCAGCTCGGCCGAGTTCTCGGCCCTGAGCGAGGCCGGCAGATCGATCGAGATCAACGCGAACGAAAGTTTCTCCTTGAAGTCGCGCGCCCGGAATATCTCGCGCTCGAGCGCCGAGAGCAGGAACTCCGAGTTGTAAAGCCCGGTGACCTCGTCGTGTACCACATGGGATTCGATGGCGCGGTTGGTGTTGAACACCTCGATCGCCATCGCGGCATAACTGGCCAGGTCGCGCATCAATTCGATGTCGCGCGGGATGTAGGCCTGCGGCGACAAGTGTTCGATTGCCAGCGCGCCATAACACTTGGTGGTTGCAACCAGCGGGATCGCCAGGAACGTGCCGCCGGGCTGCAGATCCTCACCGCGTATGAACCGCGGCTCGTTGGTGATCTGCTCCACCAGCACTTCCTGCGCATTCCGGGTTGCCAGCCCAACCAGGCTGGAACGCATATCCAGGCGCATGCCCTGCAGGCTGCGCTCCATCACATCGGAGGCAAAGGCCGTGATGGTCCAGTCGCGCTCGGCCTCGTCGAACAACACAACACCAACGTACAACGAGTCGAACAGCTCGTGCACCTGTCGCGCAAGGCTTTGCGCGGTGTGGGTGGGGTTGGGCGCCGAGCCGCTGAAGTCGCGGCTCATGGCCTCGAACGCATCCAGCGTGCGCGCAATCAGATGCAGATCGTACTTCTCGGTATAGCTGCGAATCAACCCGGAGATCAACCGGGTGTACTCGGCAAGCGTTGCCACGGACACTTCGTCGAAACCGTTCTCGTCGGTGGAATCCGCCGCCAGCACGCCAACCACCTCGCGCCGGAAGAACACCGGCACACCAACCAACGACCGCGTGCCGGCCGCGCCGGTGTAATACGCGATAAGCTCGCGTTCGGCGGCCGGGCTGATATCGGCTATCACTTCCGGCACACCGCTGCGCGCGATCTGGCTGATAACATCATTGCCCAGCGCGATGCGCGCGCCGGTGCGAATCTCGTGCCGGCCGGTGGTGACCTTGGCCTCGGGGATCAGATGCCCCTTCTCGAAGTTCACCCAGAAGAACACGATGGACCGCGCCTGAATGCTGCGCGCGATGGCGTTCAGCACCTGCCCCACCAGCCGCACGAACTCGCCGCGCGGCTCGCTGGAGCGCACATCCTCATCGCCATCGGACGCCAGATCCTCCACAACAAACGGCGCCTGCCGCCGTGTGGGGGTAACCTCGGCACGATCCTCGGCGCCGGCTGGCACGGCGGCCTCGCGGCTATCCACCACGGTGCCCGGCGGCGAGCTGCCGGCCGGCACACGGGCCGAGCCATCAGCACGGCGATCGGCGGCGGCACCCTCCGTTCCGGCATTTTCCTTTGCGGCAACCCCGGGCACATCGGCCGGCTTGCCTGCCTGCGAGCCTGCCGGGGTGGCCGTTTCGGCGCGGTCCACGGGCGCGGCCTGGCGGGCCGTTTCGGCTGGCGCGGCGGGCTTCTTCGTGCTAGGCGCTATCACGCGGAAGGATTCACCGCCCCCGGATTCGGCGAACGCCGGCGGCACATCCAACGCATCACGCGACACCCCGGCCAGACCGGCGCTCCGGCGCGGCGCTACGGCGGGCACGTCGTCATCGTCCGCATCATCGTCGGCAATCGGAAGCGGCGGTACGTCATCGTCACCAAAGGTCGGCAACGGCATGTTTGCGGTGCGCGTGGCCGGGCGTGACTCGGCAGGCGCGGGCCGCGACGTCGTAAACCCCTCGCTGGTGTTCGCGGCATCGGCCGGCTCATCATCCACCGGCGCAAACGTCTCCTGAAAGTCGTCGAAGTGGGTACGCTTCACGCTGGTGGAGGGATCCTGCGTCACGCGGGTTTTGAAGGCCGGCGGCGGCAGCGTGGTACGGCGCGAACGCACCTGCACCTGATCGGAGATGCGCTGCTTGATCGTCACGTACAGGGCCACCATGCCGAGCACGGCGATCGACGCGCCAATCAGCTTGATGATGGCGTCGCTCAGGAAGATGGCGATTGCCACCCCCATCAGCGTGATCACCGCGGCCACCATGTCCTGCGGCTTGATCGCCTCGCGAAATTGCGTGGAGTTGGATGCCATAAAGATGCGTTACTGCCGGTAATGCCGCTGCTGCGCGACGTGTTCGGCGCTCTATATAAAGCGGGAGAAAGAGATTACTTCGGTGCAGGAACGTATGCCACGAGATCCACCGCTGTTGTGGTGGCCCGTGCCTGCGTAAGCGTTTTTGTCTGCCCCGTCGCCGGGCCAACCTTGGCCTTGCCGGTAACCTTCAACAGCATTTCGATGCGTGTATGCTTCTGCACCGGGAAACCCGTCGCCAGATCAAGGATGGCCTCGCCGCTTCCGCTGGCCCTGGCATCGTTGATCGTGGTTGTCACCTGCGCGTTGTCCATCTTCTTGCGCGGGAACTCCGTGGACAGTGTCATCGTCACGTGGCCAAGCGTGCGCGCATCGGCGGTGCGGGCATCGCCAAGCGTGTAGCTTACATGCGCGCGCGATGGGACCGTTGCGATGGTGGTCACCATCGGCACCGAATCCATGCGGCTCCACGAGCTGCCCACATGCACCATGGAATCCGGCGGCGACTGCAGGAATATCTGCTGCACGATCACCTCGAACACCGACACCTTGATGCCCTCGCGCAGTTGCTCAACCACCTGCGGCTTCAGGCTGTCGCGCATCTTGCCCAGCATGGCCGTAAGGATGGGCTCCAGATTGGAGACCTCCTTCACCTCGCCGTTCTTCGAGAGCGTAAGGATTACCCGCTGCCCGATCAGCGCCTTTGCCTGCGCGGCATCCGGCACGGTGGAATCCAGCTTGCGGCGCGTATCATACGCGAACGTGCGCGCCACCGAATCCACCACACCGGCCGGGAACGATTTCTTGGAGACGATGCTGTCGTAGCGCATCTCCACGGTGAACGAACCGTCGTTGTTGACACCCGTGACCTTCTGCGTGAACCAGTAGGTTGCCTCCTCGGTTGCGCGGTGCCCTTCGATCTCGTTGGTGCCCTTCTGTGTAAGCCGATACACGTACTGATCGCCGACACGCGGCTGCAACTTCAGGCTGAAGCTGGCCTGCGCGGGCACGGGCTCACCCTGTGCCGGGGCCACCTGCCCTGTATCACTGCCGCCACCCTTCGATGCCGCGGCGCCCGGTGCGCCGGGTTTCCCGGGCGTTGCCGGCTTGGGATCGTCATCACCGCAGCCAACAACGGCAATCGCAACAACAGCGGAGACGAAGGCGGCAACAAGTACGGGACGGAATAAACGGTTCACGACGTGATGTGTAGGAATCATCGGAGCCCATGGATCATGAAAAGAGGCCGCAAACAGCGACGGCGTGCGGCCCGCAACGATCGGCAGCGACGGGAAAGCGGTGCAATGTAGTGATAGTTCGCGGACTACGAAGCGCAACAGGCCGGGCGGGCCCGCCGCGAAAGCGGGGCGGGCACGGCGGAAGCGGGGTACGATCCACATTCGGCGCGGTCGCACGCTGGCGCGCGCGGCCGGCGGGAAGCAGCGGAGAACTAGTTGCTGGTAACCGGGGCAAGGCCAATCGAATCGAAATACACCTCGTGCGAAATTCTGCTCTTGATCGGCGTGCCGCTGCGCATGCACTGCATGGTACCGTTCATCAACGTCCAGCCGGAGATCACCACGCCGTCCTGATCCAGCTTCAGATCGCCGCTCACCGATGCCGTGGCCGAGCCAAGTTTCAACGGCTCGTCGAACGCGGTGATGGTAACCGAACCGGTACGCGTATGCGAAAGGGTCGCGGTGTACCGCAGATGCGCGGCATCATCGGGTCCGTTGACAAGCATCACGCGGGCGGTATCACGGAACCCGATCCGATCGAACGACGTCCAGAAGGGGATCTTGAGCTCCTTGTTGTACGCAACGGTGCGCCCAAGCGGCGCAACACCGCGCCACGGCAACAGCACCGAGGCCAGATGCTCATCGGTGAGCGTGGCGAACAGACGCTCGCGCGTGAACGGATCGATCGGGGCGCTCTTCAGATCCTCCAGCGCCTGATCGCGCGAGGGGCTTTCCACCTTCACGATCTGGCCGTACGACGTCAGGTGAAACGTCACCATGCGATTCACAAGGATCGACGGGGCGAACACATCGCGGTGGCGCACCAACTGCTGGTTGTTGGCCAGCTCGATCCGCTGGGTGTTGAAGTACAGCGAATCGCCCATGCCGCGCTGGTCGATCTCCATGGAGTCCACGTTGGCCTCGATGGCAATCAGACCGTTGCCACGCGCCGACGGCAACTGGCGCTGGCTGATGTAATACGTGACGATGCGCTTGTTGGAATCAACAAGCTGGCCGCCTGCCTCGTGGATCTCGGTAACGCGCTCGACATACTTGTATGCGAACACAACGTTGGAACGCAGCGGTGTACCGAACTTGAGCGAGCCGCTTTGCGCGCGCGCCGCGGGCACGGCCACCAGGCCGGCCAGCACGAACAGCATGGCCACGGCATTACCAGCGAAGCGGGAGACGGAACGTCGGCGCATAGTCATTGAGATACCATCACGTTAGTTGAAGCATTGGCATTCGGGCCAATCGACCAGAAGGATCCACCGGTGGTTTAGCCGAACCGTGAAACCGGAGGAACAACCGCCGGTGGATCGCGATCGTTATCAGCCTACCAGCTCGCGTTCGGCAAAGAAGAAGGCGATCTCCTGGATGCCGTTGGCGACCGAGTCGGAGCCGTGCACGGCGTTCTCGCCCTTGCTCGAGGCAAAACGCTTGCGAACGGTGCCCTCGGCGGCCTCGGCCGGATCGGTGGCGCCGATCAGCGTGCGGTAATCGGCAACGGCGTTTTCCTTCTGCAGCGCGATCACCACCACCGGGCCGCTGGACATGAACGTCACAAGGTCGGCATAGAAAGGACGCTCGCGGTGCACTTCATAGAAGCGCTCGCCGTCCTGGCGCGAAAGCTGGATGAGCTTCATGCCAAGGATGCCGAACCCGGCGCCGGTAAGCATGGCCACGATTTCGCCGATCACGTTCTTGCGAACGGCGTCCGGCTTGATAATGCAAAGTGTGCGTTCCACAGATGTTGCGAAGTTTATTGTCGTTGAACGTTGGCGGCACGTTCATCGTTGCGCGCGCCGCGTGGTGGGGCATTCCCCGCCTACTTACTCGGTTGGATACTTGCGCCCGACCCAGCCACGCCACCCTTCGGCCATCGACCGAACGTTGGTGTAGCCCATCTTCTGAAGGTTGTCGGCCGCCAGCGCCGAGCGGAAACCGCCGCCGCAGTACAGCACGATCGGCGTGTTCACGTCCGGTATCAGCGCTTCGATATCGCGCTCGATGACACCCTTGCCAACGTGCACCGCGCCGGCGATATGGCCATGGGCCCACTCGCTTTCCTCGCGTGTGTCCACCAGCACGAACGCGTCGCCGCGCTCCTGCATGGCAAGCGTTTCCTGCGGTGTAATCTCCTGGATGCGCGCCTTTGCGTCATCCACGATCCGGACGAACCGTTCTGAATGTGCCATGTGTACTGGGAAGTGCGTATGCGCACGAAAGGCTGTCAGCCGACCGTTGTTGAAGGGTCGGGGGGATTTCAACAAGCCACTAAACACGGTACGAGGCCGACGGCTGTGGAACGCATGCGCGTGCCCCCTGACCGGTTCAGCCTCGTACTAACACATTGTGCGCTGGAATGTTAGCGATACCATGCAGCGGCCGAAGGCAACCTGGGCGCCATCGGCCGTCTGCGCGCGGACGTTGCGGCTTACTTGCGCTTTGCGCCCTTCTTGGGTGCAGCAGCCTTTGCCGCGGGCGCCTTCTTCGCGGCCGGGGCCTTGGCGGCGCCGTTGGCCTTCGAGAGCGCGCCAAGCACGGTGCGGCCCATCTCGGCGGGCGAATCCACGACGGTGATACCGGCCGAACGCATGGCGGCGGTCTTTTCGTCGGCAGTGCCCTTGCCACCGGAGATGATGGCGCCGGCATGGCCCATGCGGCGTCCCGGCGGAGCGGTGCGCCCGGCAATGAAGCCGATCACCGGCTTTGTGACGTTGCCGGCCACGAACTCGGCGGCTTCTTCCTCGGCCGTGCCGCCAATCTCGCCGATCATCAGGATCGCTTCGGTCTTCGGATCCTCGTTGAACAGCTTGATGGCGTCGATAAAGCGGGTGCCGATGATCGGGTCGCCGCCGATGCCGATGCAGGTGGACTGGCCAAGCCCGACATCGGTAAGCTGGCGAACCGCCTCGTAGGTAAGCGTGCCGGAGCGCGACACAACACCAACGGTGCCGCTCTTGTGGATGAAGCCGGGCATGATGCCGATCTTGCATGCGTCGGGCGTGATCACACCCGGGCAGTTCGGCCCGATCAGGCGCGTGGAGCGATCCTTCAGGTACTCGCGCACGTTCACCATGTCCTCAACCGGGATCCCCTCGGTGATGCAGATCACCAGCGGGATGCCGGCATCGGCTGCTTCCATGATGGCATCGGCGGCAAACGGCGCCGGCACGAAGATCACCGAGGCATTGGCGCCGGTTGCGGTCACAGCATCGCTGACGCTGTTGAACACCGGCACAGGACGGATGAACTCGGCAGGCTGGTAGCTTGTTCCACCCTTGCCCGGGGTAACGCCGGCAACAACGTTGGTGCCGTACTCAAGCATCTGCGATGCATGGAAGGTACCCTCGCTGCCGGTAATCCCCTGCACGAGAACGCGCGTGTTCTTGTCGATCAGGACGCTCATATCGGGTTGAAGTCTTTCGGAAAGATTGGTTGACGTTACGCGAACAAGGCCACAAACTTACGAAATGAAGTCGGGCCGCTGAACATGTCGGAAGGCTGAACGGGTGCGTTGGCCGATACCGCCCCCAACGGGCATGGTATGCATCGGGCGCTACGCCGTGCGGGGCAAGGCCCCCAGCGGCAACGGCCCCGGCTTTGGCCGGCAGTGCGAAAAGTTGCAACCGCTGGTTGATATTGGTCAGCAATTAGCCATATCACGTCGTATTTTTGCAGACGATTTCTGTATCAATTGTTGCCGCCATGCCCACGACGGCTTCGAGAACCCAATCTCGTCCGCGCTCCCGGCGTCGTTGAACTGCATCCAAATTTTCAAGCCCTTCCCTTCTTCGGACGACCATGGAAGTTGATCGCGCCTACGGATCGCTGACGCGCAAGCGCGTGTTTCTGGGTTTTGTGCTGCTTGTATTCGCGGCGTTCACCGCGAGGCTGGTGCAATTGCAGCTTGTTGAAGGCTCATCGTACCGCATGAGGTCGGAATCGCAGGGCATCAAGCAGATCGTGCGCGAGCCGATCCGCGGCGCCATCTACGATCGGTACGGCCATCCCATCGTCGCCAACATCCCCTCGTACACGGTGCTGGTGACGCCGAACAAGATCACCCCGGCAAGCAAGGTCATGCTTGCCCGCATCCTTGCCACCGACACGGCCACGATCAACGAGAAGATCAAGCTCTACAAAACCAACGACTACTCCCCCGTGCGCGTGTGGCGCGACGTTGACCGGCAGGCCTGGGCCCGCCTGAACGAGCTGCATGCCGATCTGGAAGGCGTGGACATCGTGGAGGAATCCAAGCGCGCCTATGCCGCGGACGTGCGCGCCAGCCACATCCTGGGCTACACGAAGGAGATCTCCAAGGGCGAGATCGCGCTGCTCGGCGATTATTACACGCCGGGCGATGTGGTTGGCAAGTCCGGCATCGAGAAGGCGTTCGAGGATCACCTGCGCGGCGAGAAGGGTTACGAGTTCGTGGCGGTGAACAACCGGGGGCAGCGGGTGAACTCCTTCAACGACGGCCGCAACGATCGCACCCCGTCGAACGGATTCGACCTGTATCTGGGCCTGGACATGGGGCTGCAGCAGTATGCCGAGTACCTGCTGAAGGGGTATCACGGCGCCGTTGTGGCGCTTGACCCCAACAACGGCGAGATCCTGGCGATGGCCTCGGCGCCGGATTACGACCCCAATGTCTTCAGCGGCATTACCACCCGCGAGCAATATGAGAAACTGGCCAACGACCCCGCAAAGCCCCTGCTGAACCGGGCCACGCAGGCGGTGTATCCGCCGGGTTCAACGTGGAAGATGCTGATGGCGATCGCCGGGCTGCGCGAAGGGTATATCAAGCCGGGCACCACGATAAGCTGCCCGGGCTCGTTCACGCTTGGCGGCAACACCTGGAAGTGCCACGGCGCGCACGGCGCGGTAAACGCCCGCAAGGCGATCCATGTGTCGTGCAACGTGTTCTTCTACAAGCTGGCGCTGCAGATGGGGATCGATGTCTACAACAAGTACGGCCGGATGTTCCACTTTGGGCAGCGGCTGGATGTGGACGTGCCGGAGGGCTTCACCCGCCTGCCCTCGCGCGAGTACTACGACAAGGCGTACGGCGTTGACAAGTGGCCGAAGGGCGTGCTGGTAAACCTGGGCATCGGCCAGGGCGAGCTTGCGGTAAACCCGTTGCAGCTTGCCGCGTATTGCGCCGCGCTTGCCAACGGCGGCACATGGTATCAGCCGCACCTTGTGCGCGCCATCAAGAACAATCAGCTTGGGCAGTTCGAGCGCTCCGGCTTCAACGCCGAGAAGCTGGACATCCCGAAGGATATCATGGATGTGATCCACGCCGGCATGTTCGACGTGGTGAACACACCCGGCGGCACCGCCAGCGGCGCCCGCATGCCGGATATCACGGTGGCCGGCAAAACCGGCACGGCACAGGCCGGCAAGGGCAAGCGCGACCACGCATGGTTTATCTGCTACGCCCCGTACGACAAGCCGAAGATTGCGATGTGTGTGCTGGTGGAGAACAGCGGGTTTGGCGGCACATACTCCGCGCCAATTGCCCGCAAGCTGATCCGCTACTACTTCAATCGCCAGCGCGAGGAGGGCGGTACCGACTCGACCAACACCGCGCAGAACCCGGACGCGTTGCGCACGCTGGACATGCAGGCCCCCGATGGCGCCGACGTTCAGGAGAGCTCGATGATCCCCCAAACGATACGGTTAACGGCCGGCGGCCCTTCGCGGCGCGGGCCATGCCGGGCCTTGCCCCGCAACCCTGCCGCCATCACTCTCATAGCCCCGCGCGCACCTTCGCCGTTACCGCGTGCAGCCAATGATGCAGCCCGTTTCGGGAACGACTGCGTCAGCGTTGCATGAAAGTCAGCGTTGCATGAAACGACGGCGTGGCGGCACGTTTTGCGATTGCGCCGCCCACCATCACCAGCTATCGAACGATGATCTGATCGCGGCCGGGGCCGGTGCCCACATAACTTACACGGGCGCCCACGAATCGCTCGATCGCCTCGATGTACGTGCGCGCGGCGGCCGGCAGATCGCCAAAGTGGCGGCAGCCAACCAACGATGTGTTCCAGCCGGCGAAGCTCTCGAACACCGGCTCCACGCGCTCCAACGTGCCGCAATCGCTTGGGAAGTACTTCACGGGCTTGCCGTCGAGCATGTAGCCGGTGCACACGCGGATCTCGTCGAACTCGTTGAGCACGTCCAGCTTGGTTAGCACGATCTCGGTGATGCCGTTGATCATCGCCGCGTACCGCAGCGCCACAAGGTCCAGCCAACCGCAGCGGCGCGGGCGCCCCGTGGTTGCGCCGAACTCGTCGCCCTCGGCCCGCAGACGCTCGCCGATCGGGTTGTCCAGCTCGGTGGGGAACGGTCCGTTGCCAACACGCGTGCAATACGCCTTCGCGATGCCGATCACGCCCGAGATGGCCGTGGGCGGCAGCCCCAGGCCGGTGCATGCACCGCCCGACGACGGCGACGAACTGGTAACAAACGGATAGGTGCCGTGGTCGATATCCAGCAGCACGCCCTGCGCACCTTCCAGCAGCAGGCGTTTGCCGTCGCGCCAGGCCTCGTTCAGATAGTGCGTGGTATCGGTGATGTACGGGTCGATCGTCTGATCGAACGCCATGTATTCGGCCACGGTCTTCTCAACATCCAGCTCGGGCGAGTCGTACACCTTGCGGAACCACTCGTTCTTCTGCTCGATGCCGCGGCGCAGCTTTTCCTCAAGCAGGCGGCGGTCCAGAAGGTCAACGATGCGAATGCCGGAGCGGTTGTACTTGTCGATGTACGAAGGTCCGATACCACGGCCGGTGGTGCCGATCTTCTGATCGCTTTCCTGCAGCGTGTCCAGCAGCTTGTGATATGGCATGATCAGATGGGCCTTGTGGCTGATCTTCAGCCGCCCCTCGATGGAGATGCCATAGGATTCCAGCAGCGCGATCTCCTCGGTAAGCGCCACCGGATCGATCACCACGCCGTTGCCGATCACACAGGTAACGTGGTCGTGCAGGATTCCCGAGGGGATCAGGTGCAGGACGTACTTGCGGTCGCCCACAACCAAGGTGTGGCCGGCGTTTGCGCCGCCCTGATACCGGGCAACCACATCCGACTGTTCGGCCAGAAGGTCAACAACCTTGCCCTTTCCCTCGTCGCCCCACTGCGCGCCAACGATAACACGAACGCTCATAATGCTCACAAGAAAGCGCTCCGATCGGCAACCTCACTATCTGGAGGCATGGATCGGAGCGCGAGAAGTATCAACGGATTGTACGACTGCTACGAGGCGCTCATCGCCTCATCACGCGTGGGGTAGTGCGTGAACACGAGATCCAGCCTGGTCATCTTGAAAAGGTTCAGGATCTTCTCGTTGGCACCGGCCAGCACGAACATGCCGCCGGAGTTACGCACGGTTGTGTACGTGCTCACCAGCATGCCCAGCCCGGAACTGTTCATCACGGGAACCTCGGCAAGGTCCACAACAACGCGCCGGGTGCCGGTTCGCAATGCATCACCAACCGTGCGCGTGAACTCCAGCGCCCCGGCGCCGCCGATCACGCTGCCGCTGAGCACCACCACCAACGGATCGTTATTCTCAACTGTGAATTCCATACCTGAGTTCGCTCAAGAGAGAGAGAAGATTCCAAGACCCGGCATCCCCACACGTTGGGCCAATTGCCAGCGGAGTATCAGCGGCTTGCGCCCGCGCGCTCGCCGGCAACCCCACCAAACGCCGCACCGCCCTTGCGCTCGGCAAGAATCTGCTGTGTTGCCTTGTGGAAATCGCGCTCGGAGTTGGCGTCCAGCTTGCCACGACGGATCAACACGTCAACCACAAAGGCGCTGGCGATGTAGATCGACGAATACGTTCCGGTGATGATACCGATCAACATCGTGAACGCGAAACCGCGCAACACCTCGCCGGAGAAAATCAGCAGGATGGTGAGCACCAGCGCAACGGTCAACGATGTGTTGATCGTGCGCGGCAGCGTTTCGTTGATCGATCGATTGATCAGCATCAGGAAGTTCTCGCTCTTATGCAGCAATCGGTTCTCACGAATACGGTCGAAGATGATCACCGTATCGTTGATCGAGAAACCGACCACCGTAAGGAAGGCAGCCAGAATGCCCTGGTTCATCTCCAGGTTCAGCCCTCCCACGCCGTTGAAGATCACCGCGAATGCAAACGCCACAAGCACGTCGTGCACAAGCGCGATGATGGCGCCCAGGCCGAACAGGAACTCGAAGCGGAAGGTGATATACAGCAGGATGGCCACGATGGAGGCAAGCACCGCGTACAGGGCCTGCAAGCGCAGCTCGGCGCCGATCTTCGGGCCGATGTTGTCGACCTTCAGCAGCGTGACCTTGTTGCCCGGGAAGGCCTTCTCCAGCTCGCTCTTCAGGCGGTCGGAAACCTTGGCCACCGACGTATTGCTGGCCGCGGCTACCTTGTCGGCCTTGACACGGATCAGGGTCTGGTCCTCGGCGCCGTAGGACTTGATTTCCGAGCCCTCGTAGCCGCTGCCGTCAACCACCCGGCGTACATCCTCGGTTGGCACAACCTTGCCGAACTTGAATGCCACCTCGGTGCCACCCTCGAAATCGATACCGTACTCCACGCCGCGGGCGAATGCCACCACCAGACCAAGCACGGTGATGACGATCGACAGGATGTAGAACATCCTCCGCTTGCCGATGAAGTCTATATGAGTGTCGTGAAAGAACCGCATGTCAGCTTCTTCCGATTAGTCAATTGTTCTGAAAGGATCGTCCTGCGTCATCGCCGCCATCAATACGTTGGCGCGGCCCTGCTGTGCCGCGCCTAGGCAGCTTCCTTGACCTGTCCGAAGCTGATGCTTTCGGCCCCACGATCGAGCATCACCATGAACACCGTCTTGGTGACGAACACCGCGGTGAACAGCGTGGCGATGATACCAACCATCAGCGTGACGGCGAACCCGCGGATCGGGCCGCTGCCGAAGATGAACAGGATGGCACCGGTCATGATCGTTGTAATGTGCGTATCGATGATGGCCGCGAACGCCTTGTCGTAGCCAAGCATCACCGCGCTTTTCAACGCCTTGCCGCGCCCCAGTTCCTCTCGTATTCGCTCGTAGATAAGGATGTTGCCGTCGACCGCCATGCCGATGGTAAGCACCAGACCGCCGATGCCCGGCAGCGTGAGCGTGGCGTCGAACGCGGCAAGCGCCGCAAGCGTAATGGTCACGTTGATCATCACCGCGACGTCGGCAACGAAGCCGCCGAAACGGTAGTAGATCAGCATGAACAGGATCACCAGCAACGCGGCAACCGCCGTGGCGGTCATGCCCTGGCGAATGGAATCCTCGCCCAGCGACGGACCAACGATGCGCTCCTCGATGATCTTCACCGGAGCCTTCAAGGCACCGGCCTTCAGCACGATCGCCAGCAGGTTGGCTTCCTTGATGTCCTTCGAGCCGCTGATCGACGAGCTTCCGCCCTCGATCTTCTGGATCACGTTCGGCGCGGAGTACACGGCCGAATCCAGCACGATGGCGATGCGCTTCTTGACGTTCTTGCCCGTCACCTCGGCCCACTTGTCGGAGCCGTCGGCGTTCATGCGCATGTACACAACGGGCTGGCCGTTCTGCGGATCGTAGTTCTCGTAGGCGTCGGTCACCACATCGCCGGTCAGCTCGTTCTCGCTGTTGACAACGTAGATGCCGTAGGATGCCTTGTCATCGTCCTGCTCGCCGTTTTCGGAGTGGGCGCTGAAGACGATCATCCGATCCTCGGGGATCAGCGCCTTCACGTCCGGACGCTTCAGCAGCTCCTTGATCTTGCGCACACCCTCGCGCGAGGTATAGAAGGTGTAGTCACCCTCCGGCGCGGTCTTCATCGCGTAGACGCCGCTGGCATCCTGGCCCTGGTCGTCGGCGCTCGGCCGGTAGAACGTGCCGAACAACGTGGAGAACGGGTGGTCGCTCAGGTAGCGCTTCTGGCGCTCGGCGTCCGGCAGCCCCTTGTACGGGTCGCTTGTGTCCTCGTCCTTCTTTCCGTCGTTCGTCTTGTTGGAATCGGCCTTGGTGGAATCCCCCTTCTTGGTGGAGTCCGCCTTCTTGGTCGAATCGGCCTTCTTCGCCGGCTCATTCTTCTTGGTGGAGTCCGCCTTCTTGGTCGAATCGGCCTTCTTGGTGGAGTCCGCCTTGGCGGCAACCGCACCGGAGTCGGCCTTGGTGTTGCTGGAGTCCACGATCTTGCCGGCCAGCGCCATATCGATACTGCGGAACAGCGCAATGGCGGCGGCATCGTTCTTCACCAGCTTGAACTCCAGGCGCGCGGTGGTCTGCAACAGGCTGCGGACCGACTCGGCATCGGTAACGCCCGGCAACTCCAGCACGATACGCCGGCCGGCGACCTTCTGGATGGTTGTTTCGCTCACGCCGTACTTGTCAATACGCTGGCGAATAACCTCCACGGCCTGGTCAACGGCATCCTCGATGTTCTTGGCCAGGTGTTTGGTCACCACCTCGTCGTTCACATCGCCGCCGGCATCGGTCACCGGGAAGAAGTCCACAAGGTTCTTGCCGGTAGGCCGCACGAACTTGTCGAAGTTTGCCAGGAAGATGTCGAGCACCGGCTTGTCGGTCTCGGCGGCTTCGGCGCGCGTGGCATCGATTGCCTTGGTAAAGGCTTCATCAACAGCCTCGTGCTGCGCCGTCTCCAACAGGAGCGCCGGAATATCAACCTCCATGGTGACGTAGATACCACCCTGCAAGTCAAGGCCGAGCTTGATTGGCCCGGCCAGGAAGTTGCGCGTGCTCTCTTTATAATTCTTGCCGTTCAGCGAATCGAACCTCGCTGTGGCGGCGGAATCATGTTTGTCGACGTAAGACTTCCGCTCAGCGTCAAGCTGGGCGGAGTTATACGTGGGCACCAAGGCCCACAAGGCCGCAACAAACGCGAGCCCGGTAATAAGCAGACGGACAGGTATCGACTTCACAGACAGTGCTCCAGAGTGTACTGGGTTCCGCTGATTGAAAGGGATTGAGCCAGGCGATCGATCGGGGGGATGTCGCCTGCTCATTGGTCGGAAAGGGGACCAATATACATGGGCGGGGAACTACGAGTCAATTTCAAGTTTTGTTCCCGGCAAACAGCCGTTGCGCAACGCCCCGGCCCCGGGCCCCGGCTCGGCGGCCGCAAAATGCCGTCAGCACCACGCCAACGCCGCCTCAAGCGGCTGTTTACTGATGTCGGGCACGGTTGCGTCCGCCGCCGGGTACCCCATCGGTATCAAGAGGTACGGGCGTTCGTTTTCCGGCCGACCCAGGATTTTCGCAAGAAAATTCATCGGGCTGGGCGTGTGGGTAAGCGTGGCAAGCCCGGCATGATGCGCCGCGGCAAGCAACATCCCACAGGCGATGCCCACCGATTCCTGCACGTAGTAGTGCTTGCGCCGTGTACCGTTGTGCACGGCATAACCGCGCGCGAACACCACAACCAGCCACGGCGCGATCTCCAGAAATTCCTTGCGCCAGGTAGTGCCCAACGGCGCAAGATCCTCCAGCCACTCCGGCGTCATCCGCCCGTTGTAGTTCCGCGATTCCTCCTGCTCGGCCGCCTCGCGGATCGCTCGCTTCAGCGCGGGGTCGGCAACGGCAACAAAGGTCCAGGGCTGTTTGTTCGCGCCGGATGGCGCGCTGTGCGCCGCTCGAACAACCTGCTCGATGACCGCGGCATCCACCGGCTCCGGGCTGAAATGCCGCACCGAGCGGCGGCGTTCCATTTCGCCGGCAAACTGTTCGGCACGTTCAAGCATCAGCGCCGGCGCGCGCCGCTCGAACTGCAATGGGATCATCGGGTATTCTTTCATGTCCTGCGGTGGTTGCGATGGCACCCGGCGCTCAACGAAAAACCACGCGCCGGCGAACCCGTCGCCGGCGCGAACATCATCTGGCAAACGCATGCGCGCGAACAACGGGCATGCACGGCAACCGCCGGCGCCGCCCGCGAACGCCCGGCTAAATCCGATCGACCACAACCATGTTCGTGCTCGCCTTCTCGTCGAGCGGGTAGCCGGTTGTGATCACCACGCTGTCGCCGGGCTCAACCACGCCTGCCTCAAGGGCACGGCGCTTCATCAGCGAAAGCGCCTCCTCGGTGTTGGCGGGCTGATTGATCAGCACACTGTACACGCCCCGGAACAGGCCAAGCTGGCGGCACAACGTCTCCTCCTGCGCCATCGCCACAATCGGCACGCCCGGCCGCTGGCGCGACATCATGCGCGCGGTGTTGCCTGTGTAGGTAAGGCAGAAGATGGCCCGCGCGTTCATCTGCGCCGACAGCACGCAGGCTGCGGTGGACATGGCGTTTTCGGCCAGTTCAGTTTCGGTGCCCTGGCCCGGCAGCGCGCCGCCCATGCGAGGGTTGTAGGAAACCACGCTTTCAGAGGCACGGATGATATCGTTCATCACCATCACCGCCTCCACCGGATAGGCGCCCACGGAGGTCTCGGCCGAAAGCATCACCACGTCGGTGCCGTCGAACACGGCATTGGCCACGTCGGATGATTCGGCACGCGTTGGCCGCGGATTGCTCACCATCGACTCCAGCATCTGCGTGGCCGTGATCACCGGCTTGCCCATCTCGTTGCATCGCTTGATGATGCGCTTCTGCAGCAGCGGAACCTCGTGGCTGGGCAGCTCCACGCCCAGGTCGCCGCGCGCGATCATGATGGCGTCGGATACGTGGATGATGGCATCCAGCTCACGGATTGCCTCGATCTTCTCGATCTTCGCGATCACCGGCGTGCGCTTGCCGCGATTGGCGATCAGGCGCTTGAGATCAACGATGTCCTTGGCCGAGCGCACAAACGAGAGCGCCACGAAATCGACGCCGATCTCCAGACCGAACTGCAGGTCGCGCCGGTCCTTCTGTGTCAACGCCGGCTCGCTAACGGCCACGCCAGGCAGGTTCACACCCTTGTGGTCCTTCAGCAGCCCGCCGTTCATCACCGAGCAGGTAACGTTGCGGCCGCCCTTGCTGTCCACGCGGAGCTTGATCAGGCCGTCGTCCACGAAAATCATGTCGCCGATCTTCACGTCGTCCACCAGCTTCTTGTACACCACGGGGATGCGCTCGTCGCCGCTGGTCACGGTGTCGGTGGTCAGCACGATCTTCGATGCCGGCCGCAGCAACACCGGGCCGTCCGGAAGCGCGCCAACACGAATCTTGGGGCCCTGCAAATCCTGAATGATCGGGATATGCCGGTCCAGTTCGCTGGCGGCCTCGCGGGTCATCTCCAGCAGCTTGCGATGGGTTTCGTGGCGCGAGTGGGAGAAGTTCAGGCGTATGGCGTCGGCGCCAGCAATGATCATGTGCTTGATGCGCTCCTGCGTGGCAGTGGCCGGCCCAAGAGTGCACAGGATCTTGGTGTTCTGGAGCGACGGTGGAAAGAACGGGGGTTGTTTCGATGCACTTCGCTGTTTCATAGGGCGCAAATATAACCAGGCCGCAACGGTATCATCGTACATGTTACGCGCTTGCAACGCAGGATGGCTGATTCATGGTGGTTTGGGGCACGCCCACGGAACGCTTCGCCGGGCGCAACCCGCGGCCGAACATCGTTGGCGCGCCGCCCAATATAGCGATTGCCTGCCGCCGCGCACGTCAGCGTGCGCAGGTGGCGGCGATACGCACGGTGATCCGCCGCGCCGGGGGCTGGGTTTTCGCGTCGGCCCGTGCCGCGGCGGCCTTGCGGCTGCCGTAGCCGATCGCGGCCTCGATCGTGTTGCGCTCCACCCCGTTGCGCAGCAACCAGCGCTCCACCTGCTGGGCCATGATATCGCTCACCTGCGCATTGCGCGGCTCGGAGCCCTCGCGCACGGCATGCCCCTCGATGATAACCGACATCCCCGGGCACAGCCGCAGGAACGCGGCCAGATCCTGCAACGATCCCGGCATCCCGCTCCGCAACGTATCCACCGCATCGCCTGCCGCGCTGAAGCCTATCCCGTCAAACGCGTACGACGCCCCCACCGTTGGCGGCGGCGGGCAGCCACGACGTTCCCGGGTACCAACCAGCCGTGGGCAGGCATCGGCGCCGTCGGGCACGGAGTCGCGATCGGTATCAACGGCCAGCGGATCGGTATGCAGTTGAAGCAGCTCACGCCCGTCGGCAAGGCCGTCGCCGTCGCTGTCCGGCCGTTGCGGGTCCAGCCCCAGGCGCAGCGCCTCATCGCCGTCGCTCAGGCCGTCGCGGTCAGTATCGGCGGCGCGGGGATCGGTACCACGGGCCAGCAGCTCGTCGGCATCGCTCAACCCGTCGGCATCGGTATCAACGGCATCGGGCCGCGTGCCCAACGATCGCGCTTCCTCGCCATCCGGCAGGCCGTCGCCGTCGGTATCCAGATTCAGAGGATCGGAATGATACTGCGTCAGCTCCTCGCCGTCGGCAAGGCCATCCTGATCGGTATCGGCCACAAGCGGATCGGTGTGGGCATCCCGTATCTCCTGTCCGTCGTCCAGGCCGTCACCGTCGGTGTCGGCCTTCAACGGATCGGTGTGGCGGGCGCGCAGCTCATCGGGATCGGCCAGGCCATCGCCGTCGGTATCGGCAACACAGGGGTTGGTGCCGGCCAGGCGTTCGTCGTCATCCGGCAGGCCGTCGTTGTCGCAATCACCGGTGTCGGGCGGGGCAATCGCGCCGCGCAGGACCGCAGCCCCATGCGCCAACGCCGGCGCCGCCACGGCAACCGAAGCGGCCACGGCAACCGAGGCGGCCACGGCAACCGAGGCGGCCACGGCAACCGAGGCGGCCACGGACACCATGGTTGCAACAAGTATGGTTCGATAGTTCATGAAGGCGCGCAAAATGAGGCGCAAAGATAACGGGGCGCAGCCACATTCGGTGGCCGGCATCCCGAAAACAGTACAGCCGGGCGGAACCCGGCTGTGCTGAATCGTCGATCACCGTTGGGGCTCACGCCCCGGCCGCATCGGCCGCTGCATTAGCTGCACGGCTTCTGCACCAGCGTCGTGATGCGCCGGTTCTGCTTGCGGATACGTTCCAACAGGCGCTTCGGCACCGTGCCGGCGGCCGGCTCAGGCACGCGTGGCATGGTGCTTCCGTATCCGGCAACACCCAGGATCTTGGCCGGGTCCACGCCGTTGGTAAGCAGCCAATCGCGCACGCGGCGGGCGCGCAGCTCCGAAAGGCGCTGATTCCACTGCGGGTTGCCCTCCGACGATGTATGCCCCTCGATCGTTACACCCAGCTCGTCGCACTGCTTCATGTAGTCAAGCAGGCGCTCCAGGTTGCGCGCGGTCTCCGGGTTCGACAGGTCGAAGTCATCGGAATTCACACGGAAGTAGATGCCCGAGAAGTCGGTGCGATCGCCCTCCAGCGGCACCTCCGGCAGGCCTGCCAACGGCCCATCCTTGCGGATCTGCTCCGAATACTGATTCGGGGGTATCCCCTTGGGGCAGCCGTTGTTCGCGCGCGTGCCTTTCAGCAGCGGGCACTGATCCTCGCCGTCCATCAAGCCGTCGCCGTCGGTATCCGGCAGGTTCGGATTGGTGAAAAGGCGCGTCACCTCGATGCCGTCGCGAAGTTCATCGGAATCGCTGTCCACGTTCAACGGATCGGTCTTGTACAGCTTCACCTCCTGGCCGTCGCGAAGCCCGTCGCCGTCGCTGTCGCGATTCAGCGGGTTCGTGTTGTACACGTTCAGCTCGTCGCCGGCGGTAAGGCCGTCGCCGTCGGTATCCTTGTTGTTCGGGCTTGTGTTGTCCTTGTTGATTTCCTCGGCGTCGCTCAGGTTGTCGCCGTCCGTATCAGGATTGTTGGGATCGGTGCGATACCGCTCCAGCTCGTCCTTGTCGGAAAGGCCGTCGCCATCGCGGTCACCGGAAGGATCCGGCGCAAGCGTATCCGGCGGCGGGGGCGGCGCAGCCGTATCAACCGTCGCGGTAGTATCGGGCTGCGGCCGGGTTGTATCGCCCGTGGGCGGTTCCGGCTCGGGCGGCGGCGGGGGTGGCGGCTGGCTGGTATCGGGGATGAACAGCGTTACCGATACGCCCAGCGAAATCGTCGCGAAATAATCCGGGGGCGTGGCCTTGCTGCCCGGGCCGGACTTCCCCACCGACTCACCACCCTGTTCGAAATCCAGGTAGTGCGCGTATCCGTCCAGATAGTCGGTGGAGTTCACGTAGTACAGGGCCTGCCCGTACACGGCAATGCGATCGTTGAAGTGATACTCCGCGCCGCCGCCAACCGGCATCACCATCACCTGGCGTTCGTAGTCGCCGGTGAAATCCGTTGGCAGCGCCTGCCCGCTGTCGTTGGTGATCGCGAAGTTTATCAGCCCAAGCCCCAGCGTGAAATACGGCACGAACTGCGCATCGGCGTTGAAATTGCTCCGCGCCGAGAGCACAAACCGATTGATCGCGATATGGTTTTCCGGGGTAAGCGCAACGGTGGAGTTCAGGTACGTCGTGGCCCCATCCGGCCCGAAGAAGTTGGAGGCATACTTCTGGCGTGCAAGCGAACTGATGCCGTACGGCAGGTTCAGATGGCCGTAGCTGGCCAGCAGCGAGAAGCTCTTGGCGATGTTGTACTGCACCGAAGCCCCATAGCTGAGCCCGAAGTGCGGCGCCAGCGTCCCCTGATACTCGATGCTGTTGAACTCGCCCAGATACAGCCCGGTGCCAACCTCAGCGTTGAGAAGCCAAGCCCCGGGGATTACCTGAGCGCCCGCGGGATACGCGGCCGCAAGGATGAGAACGATGCACGGAAAGAGTACGGCCCTGGTCGCAATGTGCATACGGCAGTAGAGTTAGTTCGTGTAGTAACACCGCACGAGACTACAAAATTACACGGTCCGATACCACGACAATGGAAATCCGATGTTCGGAACGCAAAAGCCCGGTTGAAACGGATTCGAGTTCGATCCGCTACCGGGCTTTGTTGAATGGATCAATGGCCGGCGTTTCTCGCCACGGCGGCACGGTGCGGCACCGTGCAACGATCGCTACCCGGCCGAGGCCAGGGCTTCTTCAACCGAAATCGTCGCTGCGTCGCGTCTCGTGATCTGCGGAAGACGATCCTGCACCAGGCGCCAGATCGTGGCATGCACCTCGTCCGGCTGATGGCTGCCATCCACCACGTAGAATCTCCCACGCTCGGTTTCGGCAAGGCTCATGTAGCCGTTGATCACCCGCTCGTAGAATCGCACACCGCTTTCCTCCATCCTGTCCAGCTCCGAGGCCATGCGGTCACGGCACCGGTTGAAGGCCAGCTCCGGGCTGATGTCGATGAAGAATGTCATGTCCGGGACCAGATTCTGCGTGGCGATGCGGTTGATATGGTCGATGTCCTCCAGCGGCAATTGCCGGCCATATCCCTGATAGGCAACCGTGGAATCGTAGAAGCGGTCGCTGATCACAACGCGATCGCGATCGAGCTCCGGAAGGATAACCTCGGCCACCAGTTGCGCGCGGCTGGCCGCGAACAGCAACAATTCCGTCCGTTCGTTCATCTCGCTGAACTCCTTGTTCAGCAGGATCTCGCGCACATGTTCGCTGAGCCGCGTGTTGCCGGGCTCGCGAAGCTGAACCACATCACGCCCGTGCTGCTGAAGGCGCTCGGCGAGCATTCGTGACTGTGTCGACTTGCCGCAGCAGTCGATGCCTTCGAACGTTATGAACATAGGCACTGCTCCTGATTACGGTGAGACAAACTTTCCCAAAGAAATTTTAGCTTGTCGGGATCCCCGTGAGGTGGGCGAGGCAACGGCGAGGAAGGGGGAGCGAAGGTTGATCGTGGATCGAACCCGTACGGGATGAAGTGAGTTGCAATCACGATCATTCATTGCGACAAGAAGTGACTCGCAGGAAAATAGACTCTCAGCGGACCAAAGTCAAACCCCGGGATCTCTCATGCCAAATTCCTCTCGTATGGCGCTCTTTCTTACACTGTTGATCGTGCTCGCAACGGGGCTGCCGGTGCTGGGGGGCTGCTCTGGCTCGCGCAATGCGTCGATGCGCAGCGCGGAAGCACGCGAGGACGCCGAACGCGAAGCGGCCGAGCGCGAAGAAGAGGAGAAAGAGGAATTCGAGCATCGAGCCCCGCCGGAGCCAATGCAGTGGGGCACTGGTTTGACCGTTGAGGCTGCCGAAGGCCGTTCCGACACGATTCGTTTCCATATCGGCTCGCCGTTGTTCCTGCGTGTGCGTATTGCCGGGACCAACGGCTGCACGCCATTCAACGGCCGCCCGTTTTTCTTCGACGCGGCCGGCTCGCAGCTTGGATGGGGATTCGAGGAAGTGGCCGACTCCCTCCTGTTCCGCCGCGCCGCCGGCGCGTGCGAACGCGTGCTGATGCTTTCCTCGGAAAGCTCCAATCGCCTGGCCGAGGGGGTGTACAGCTTCAAGACGCTGTTCTTTCTTGACGATGGCAGCAAGCTGTACTCCGACACGATTGTGATCACGGCGGTGCGCGCCACCGACGGGGCCGACTCGATTTCGTACGCGCGATTTCTTCAGGAGCAGATCGTGCGGCGCTCGCCGCTGCTTGCCGACCCGGAAACGCTGCGCGCGCTGTTCGCGCCCGGCACGCCCTCCAGCGCGGAGTCGGAAGTGTATCGCGCGGTACTGCTGGCGCGCGCCGGCGACCTTGCCGGTGCCGAACAGGCCGTGAAACAGGCGCGCGCCCGCGCCACACAACGTGGGCGGGCACTGGATGCCGCCGCGGCGAACGCCGCGCTCGCGCTGGAAATGACGCTGCATCCGGCCAGCCAGCGATAACCCGATTTCAGAGACCCGGTCGCACGCTCTGCACGCCCGCTGCGGTAACCCGCAGCGGTACCCCGCACGCGGCAAATGGAACCTCATCGATGAGCTACCGTCTTGAGTTCGTTTCGGAAGTGGCCGATGGCACAATCCGGATGCCCGCGGAAATGGCGGCCCGGCTTGCGCTGCGCGGCATCCGTGCGGTGCGCGTGGTGGTAACCAGCGTGGGCGAGGACAACGCACTGCTTGCCGCGCGCGGGATCGACGCCGACACCGTGGACCGCGTTGCCGCCGTGCAGCGTTTCGACCGCGACGTGGCCTCGGTAGTGCTGCTGGGAGAAGGCGCGGCGGCCGGCACCGAACTGGCGGACCGCCTGGCCGGCCTGGCCGGCGCGAGCACCGAAGGCCATGGGCCGGCCGCCGGGGCAGGCGCATGAACGGTATTCTGGTGGAAACCGACGTGATCGCCGGCTATCTGCTGCAGCCGGCACATTCGGCCGCGCTGCTGCGCCGGCTGCTGCAATCGGCAACGTGTTATACCACATTTATACAGGCAGCGGAGATCTACGGCACGGCTCAGACGGCCGATCAAATGCGCATTGTTGAGCGGGCGCTGTTCGGATTGAAGATTCTTGGCGCAAGCGGACGCTACGCCAAAACAATCGGGCGCATTCGTTCGTCTTCCCAGTCCGCCGGCGATTTTCGCTTTGATATCACCGCGGCCACGGCCATCGAGTCCGGGTTGCCCATCGTTACCGAACGTCACCGCTCCGAATACGAACGGTACCCGGGCGTGGTGGTGATAGGGGCCACGGCGTTGGCGGCCGCCCCCGATGGCGAGCTGCGGCAACTGCTGGCGCCATATGCCGACAGCCGCTGAAGCGGGCATGGCACACCTCAGCGCCCGGCTTCGCAGGCCGGTAACGCGGGCGTGAGATGCCGGTGCAACAGGGTTCGTTCCGTGCTGAAGGAACCGGGTAATCGCGGCATCCCGCGGGCGCCGTTGGCCACAACCATGACGGCCGGCGAAGCGGATGCTGTAGATTCCTCTGGATTTCCTCCCCTGTTTATTCTTATTCTTGTGCGCTAGTCGTTTCTGGAATCATTCCCGAGGTATCTCTGTGCGGATAACCAAGCAGTACACGAATCGCGAAAGCCAGTCATTGGATCGGTACTTGCAGGAGATCGGCAAGGTCGAGCTGCTTACTCCGGATATGGAGATCGAGCTCGCCAAGCGGATCAAACGCGGAGGTGCCGATGGCGAAAGGGCACTGGAGCAACTGACAAAGGCAAACCTGCGCTTCGTGGTGTCGGTGGCCAAGCAGTATCAGAATCAGGGCCTTTCCCTTGGCGATCTCATCAACGAGGGGAACCTGGGCCTGATCAAGGCCGCCAAGCGATTCGACGAAACGCGTGGCTTCAAGTTCATCTCCTACGCCGTGTGGTGGATTCGTCAGTCCATCCTGCAGGCATTGGCCGAACAGTCGCGTATCGTTCGCCTTCCGCTGAACCGCGTTGGCGCGCTGAACAAGATCGGCAAGAAGTTCTCCGAGCTTGAGCAGCAGTTCGAACGCGAGCCAACCGCCGCCGAGCTTGCCGAGGAACTGGACATGACCATGTCGGAAGTTGCCGACACGATCAAGATTTCCGGCCGGCATCTTTCGGTGGACGCTCCGTTCGCCCAGGGCGAGGACAACCGCCTGCTCGACGTTCTTACCAACGAATCGCAGCCGGCCCCGGACATGGGGCTGATGTCCGAATCGTTGAAGATCGAAGTGCGGCGCGCGCTCTCCACGCTTTCCGAGCGTGAGGCCGAGGTGATCCGCCTGTACTTCGGGCTCGACCGCGAACACTCGCTGACGCTTGAGGAAATCGGCGAACGATTCCAGCTTACACGCGAGCGCGTGCGGCAGATCAAGGAGAAGGCGATTCGACGCCTGCGGCATACCTCGCGCTCGAAGGCATTGCGCGCGTATCTCGGTTAAATTGCCGTTGGCCGCGCATCCCCCGCGCTTATTGCACGATGACTTTGCGGAGCCCCGGTGAACTACTCTCCGGGGCTTCGTGTCTTTGCTACCCGGGCCGGCGCCTGCAACGCCGGCGAACGATGTGCCCACTGGCAATTTGGCGCCCCCGCCCGCGCCGTGGCTAACATGCCCGTGGTTGCCCGTGTTCGGTTGGGGTGAACCGGCAAATCCAAATCATCCTGAGTATTTTTGCACCGTCAACGTTGGCCGTTGGCCTGTGGCCCTCGTTGCGGAGTATCGGCCGGCATCTGCCGGCACGGCATCTCAACAGCGCAATCCCATTGATGACACTCACGGAATCTCGCGTCGCGACGCTCCTCGAGAACTTTCGCGGCAAGCGCATCGCCGTTATCGGCGACGTGATGCTCGATCGCTATTACCGCGGCACGGTGTATCGCATTTCGCCGGAGGCCCCGGTGCCGATCGTTGAGATCGACGAGGAATCCGAATACCCCGGTGGCGCCGCCAACGTGGCGTACAATCTGGTAATGCTGGGTGCCAACCCGCTGTTGCTGGGGATTGTCGGCAAGGATTCGGCGGGCCGGCAACTGCGCGACCTGCTGGGCAATCTGGGCATCGGTGACGATGGGCTGCTGGACGACCCGGTGCGCCCCACCACCGTGAAAACCCGTGTGATTGCCGCCAGCCAACATATCGTGCGCGTCGATCGCGAGGAGAAACAGGCCATCGCGCCGGGCGTTCGCGAGCAGTTGCTGCAATTGATCGAGCAGAACATCGGCTCGATCGACGCGTTGATCCTGCAGGACTACAACAAAGGCGTGGTAACGCGCGACCTGATCCCGCGCGTGGTTGAGCTGGCCCGCAAGCACGGCGTTCCGGTGTACGTGGATCCCAAGCTCTACAACTTCTTCGAGTACACCGGCACCACGGTGTTCAAGCCGAATCGCAAGGAAGCCGAGGATGCCCTGCAGCGCAAGCTGCGCACCCCCGAGGAACGCGAACACGGCGTGCAGGAGTTGATGGAGCGGCTTCAAACCGAATACGTGATCCTTACGCTCGGTTCGGAGGGCATGATGCTGGCCCAACGTGGGCAGGCGCCGATGCTGATCCCGACAAAGGCGATTCAGGTGGCCGACGTATCGGGCGCCGGTGATACGGTGATCGCAACGCTGGCAACCGCATGCGCCGCCGGAGCAACAATCGAGGAAGCCGTGGTGATCGCAAATCATGCCGCCGGGATTGTCTGCGAACAGGTCGGCACGGTCCCCGTTCGGCACGAGCAGCTTCTGGATGCCCTTGTGCACGACTCCCGCAAGAACCTCGAGGAACTGGAAGGTCGCCAATAGCCCGCCAATCGATGGCGGAGATCCCGAACGATGTCTACTATACTTTCGGCCGCAAGCCGCGTTGTATCGCTGAATGACCTTGTGGCCAGGTGCGCCGAGCACCGGGCACGCGGCCAGCGGGTTGTGTTCACCAATGGTTGCTTCGACATCCTCCACCGCGGCCACGCGGAGTATCTGGAGGCCGCCGCTGCCGTTGGTGATGTTCTTGTGGTGGGGGTCAACAGCGATCGATCGGTGCGCGGTTTGAAGGACTCCGGCCGGCCGGTTGTGCCGCAGGAGGATCGCGCGGCCCTGATTGCGTCGCTGCGTGCGGTGGACTATGCCACCATCTTCGACGCCCCCACCCCGCTTGATCTGATACAGATGCTTCGGCCGGATGTCCTGGTAAAGGGCGGGGACTACAACCCCGACGCCGTAAGCGGCCCAACGTACATCGTGGGCTCCGAGTTCGTCCGCTCCTATGGTGGAACCGTGATGGTGATCCCACTGGTCGCCGGGCGTTCAACCACAAGCGTGATCGATCGTGTGGTGGCCGCCTACGGGGCGGGCGCCAGCAGCCAGAATTCGCGCGCTGGCGATTAAACCCTGCGGACCGCCGCTCATCCTGTCTGGAATGACGCGTACCATTAACTCCATCGTCCGTGTCACGGCACGCCTGCTGGTGGTTCTCTTTACGGGAATCGCCTTCGTAAGCGCGCTTGTGATAGCGCTTACACAGGTAAGCGCCGTACGGACGTGGGCGCTTGGGCGCGGGCTGGCCGAGCTGAACAAGACGCTGCGCGGCCGCGTGGAAGTACGCGAGATAACCGGCAACCTGATCACGGGATTTTCGCTGCACGATGTGCGCATCACCGCCGGCGGCACAACGATGTTCACCGCTCCGCTGATCGATCTCCGTTATCAGTTCCGACCGATCGTAAAGCAGAAGACGATCAACGCCGAGATCATTCTGCACAATCCCAAGATCCGCCTGGAGCGTTCCGCGGCCGACAGCGCCTGGAATTTCACGAAGCTGCTGAAGCCCACCCCCGTTTCAACCGATACCACATCGAGCCCATTCCCGTTCACGATCAATGTGCGAGGCCTTGAGATCGTTGACGCATCGGTGGCGATGTACGATATGACGCAGGCCCCGATGGTGCGCGACTCGCTGCACGCGGTGGACTTCGCGCGGCTGGACCTTGCGCAGCTTAATCTTTCGGCCCGGGCACGCATCGCGCCCGATCAACAGGAAGCGGTGCTGCAACACCTGAGTTTCCTGCTCCCCAGCGCCGACATCCGCATGGTGGACCTGAACGGTGCTGTTTCGGTGGATGCCTCCGGCGCCCGTGTACGCGGGCTGCGCCTGGAAACAGGGCGCACGCTGCTCGATCTGGATGCCCAGCTTGATTCGGTTCGCCTGCTTGGCTCGGCCGCGCGCGGGCCGGAGTCGTGGAAGCGCTCGCCGGTGCGGCTGGAGCTGGACGCCCAGCGCATCTCCACGCTGGAACTGAAGCGCTTCCTGCCGGTTCTCTCCTTCCTTGGCGGCAGCCCGCGCATCCGCCTGGATGCCGAGGGCACCTACGGCGATATCGGCATCAAGCGCCTGGAGCTGGGGCTGGATCAATCGGAGATCAAGCTCTCCGGACGGCTGCGTAATCTGAACAATCCGGACAGTCTGTATATCTCCACCACCATCGCCGACTCGAAGGTGACCTACGCCGACGTGCCGATCTATCTGCCAGGGCTCGGCATTCCCGATCTGGGTTATCTGGGCCTGGTGGATTTGCGCAAGGCACAGTTCGAGGGGTATCCGCTTGCGTTTACCACGGCCATTGACGCCACCACCAAGATCGGCACGGCGCGCGGAGCGATGCGGCTGGATCTTCGCGGGCGCCTGCCCAACTACGACGCCAACGTCGCGGTGGTGCACGGCAACATGGCCCCGGTGCTGAAGGATAACTCGATGGCCAGCGACTTCAACGGGCACGTGATCGCCAGCGGCACCGGGTTCACGATGGAGACGGTGAACAGCTCGTTCCGCCTGGTCTCCGAGGCGTCAACCGTCGCCGGCCACGATTATCGCCTGTTGATGGCGCACGGCAACATCCGCGATCGTGGCATCATCAATATGGACACGATGGTTGCCGTGTGGGGGCCGAAGGGGTCGCCCAACGAACGCGACCTGCTGGAGCGCGCGCCGGACAATGTGACGGGATTCACCCACAGCGGCGTGACCATTGCGCTTGCTTCGCGCATGTTCCTTTCGAGCTACGAGGCGTCGCTGGTGGCCGGCAATCCATCAGTGGCCTTCGGTGGCATGCTCGACATCCGCAACACGGCGAAGCCACGATATGCGGCGAACATCCGCGGGCATCGATTCGCGATCTCGGATATCATCCCGGGCGCCACGGCCGCGCGGCTTACGTTCACGCTGCACGCCGACGGATCGGGTTTCAATCCGGATGAGATGGAAGGCGCGGCGCAATTGCGGATGGATGAGGCCGAGCTGCCCGACGGGCGCATCGTGCCGCCCTTTATGGCCGACCTTGCGCTGGTACGGCCAAGCGCAACCGAGCGGAATCTGACACTCCGCTCCGACATCGCGGATATCGATCTTACTGGCCAATGGAACGTGCGCACGGTGGTCAACGGCGTTATCGAGGGCATCAACAGCGTTGTGGAGTATGTGGGGCGCAAAAGCGCCTACCGCGAGGAGGACCCGTTCGCCATGCTGGACACGCCGTTCGGCGACCCGGTGAACGCAACGTATCAGCTTACGCTGAAGAACCTTGGGCCGCTGGCCATCTTCATGAACGGCGCCCGTATCGCCGCCGACGGCACGTTCAGCGGCGAGATGAGCGGCACGTCGCAATTGTTCAGCATTACGGCAACCGGCAACCTGAAGCGTTTCCTGTATTCGCAGGATTCGTTGCGCCTGCGCCTGAACTCCGCGCAGTTCCAGGTGGAGATGCGCAACATCGCGCCGGGCCGTATCGACGATATCACAACGATCACCGCAACGGTGCGGAGTGATTCCATCGCGCAGTATAACGACATCGTGTTCAACGCGCCGCGGCTTTCCACCTCGCTGGAAAACGGCGCGTTCCGGATCAACGGCGCCACGGGCATCAACGGCACGCTCTCGATCGGCACATCGGGCGTGGTGAACATGAACGCCCCGGGCGGCTATCGCGTGGAACTGGATACGCTGCGCGTGGGCCTGGCCAACGGCATCCGCTGGCGGAACGAGGGGATTGTAAGCGCCCTGGTCAGCGACGACGCGGTCACGATCGACTCGTTCGCGATCCGGCGCAACAGCTCGGAACTGGTGCGGATACATGGCGCGCTGGTGGGGTCATCGCTCCGCGACGTGGAGGTCCGGGCCTCGCAGGGATCGGTTCAGGCCTTCGCCGACTTCTTCAAGGGCACCGACTCGTACGAGCAGATCCGAAAGATCGGCGGCTGGGTACGCGACGTCCGCGTGCACCTGAACGGCCCGATGGCCGACCCCAAGATCGATGTCATCGCCGCGATCGACTCGGTAAGCTACGGCGGCGCCCCGCTGGGCAGCACGTTGCTGAACATGACGTACGAGAAACGGAACATGCAGGCCGAGCTTACCATTGGCGGGGCCGCGCTCCCGACATCGGGCGCGGCGGAGGCGGCCACGGAAATGGAGCGGCTGCGCAACGATCTGAATCGCAGGATCGACCTGGCCAACGCACGCCTGCCGGAACGCTTCGCGCTGACCAAGGTCACCGATCTGGCCGACCGCAAGAAACTGTCGGCGCAGATTACCGAGCTGGCCGGGCGCGTTCGCGCGCTGCAGGATGCCTCGTTGCGGGATACGTCGCTTGCCGGGGCACTTCGCGGCGAACGGGCCAGCATCGTGAACCTGGCAACCCAGCTTCAGTCGCTGATGTTCTCCGAGGGCACACGCGATACGCTGCGCAACAGCAAACGGACGGCGCAGATCCGCGTTGCTTCCTTCCCGATCGATCTGGCGCTGGCCGCCCGCGACGAGCGGATCATCAAGGGCGGCCCCGTGGACATTCAGGCGCGTACCGACAGTCTCCCGATCGGCTTCCTGGCGCCGATCTTCAGCGGTGTGCAGATTCGCGGCGGCACAGCCGACATGCAGTTCCATGTTGCCGGCAACTGGCCGGCGCTTATCTACAGCGGTGAAGGCAACGTGCATCAGGCCAGGGCCCTGGTGGAAGGCAACAACATGTTCTACAGCGCCGACGGCAAGATCAAGTTCAAGGATCAGGTGCTGTCGTTCCAGAACATGACCATCCGCAACGATCCTCGCGACCTGCCAACCGGCAGCGCGCAGGTAAACGGAACGGTGAAGTTCGACGGGTTCAAGCTGGGCGACCTGAATATCACTGTCAGGAGCAATCAGTTGATGGTGCTCAGCGACGCCACCGAGGCCGTGAGCGAAACGCTGTACGGTCCGCTGGTGATTGCCACGGGCGCGCAGCCACTGAATTTCTCCGGCACGCTCGATCGGCCGAAGCTCTCCGGCGACGTGGACGTGATCCGCGGACAGTTGCGGATGGACCGCGGGAACTCGGCGCCGGTGGCCGACAACAATCCCGCCAACTATGTTGATCTGGCCGAATGGCGACGGCGTACCGACAGCGACAACGCCTACGGCCCTGACCTGCCCGATGGCTTTGTCCGCAACGATGGCGGGGTTGACAGTACACAGCGGCGCGACGCTAGCGAGCAGACGGTGATCCCCGGCTCGCTCGAGGAAAACTTCATGCGCGTTCAGGAGCGGATCGGCAAGGTGAACGTTACGCGGGCCGGCGGCGAGCAGTCGTTTGCCGATCTGTTGCAGCTTGATCTCGAGGTGGGAATCCGTGGTCAGCTCTACGTCACGATCGACCTGAGCCCGATCGAACAATTGCGCATCGTGCTGGCCAGCGACCGCCGCCCGATTTCGGTTGTGCGCGGCCGCGACGGCCGGATGGACCTGCGCGGCGCCATGAAGCTGCGCCCCGGCTCGAAGTACAACTTCATCAAGGCGTTCGACGCAACCGGCGATCTGACCTTCGCCGGCGACATGAGCCGCACGCGTATGGCGATTGTGGCCGAGCACAGCGGCCGCCGTCTCCGCGCGGGCAACACCGGCCTGGAGGAGTACACGGTGCTTGTGAACATCGGCGGCACGCTGGACAAGCCCGACATCAAGCTCAGCTACAGTATCAACGGCCAACCGAATCCAACGGCCGACCAGGATGTGCGCAACCGCAATGCGATCTCGCTGCTGTTGTTCGGGCGTACGGTGGACGAGCTGTTTGCCGGCGAAAGCCAGACCGCATCGAAGGTGACCGATATCTCCGGCTCGGTGCTCGGCTCCGGCACATCCACCATCGCCAGCCGGCTTCTTACCGATCTGCTTGCCGGCGGCACGGACTTTATCCGCAGTATCGATATCGACCTGAGCGGCCGTGCGGCCAACGCGCGCCTGAACGTTGTAAGCCAGTTCGGCGATGTGATTGTGCGCGCGGGCGGCCAGATTACCGACCCGCTCAACAACGGCAGCCTGGTTGTGGAGATGCCGCTGGCGTCACTGCTGGATCTTCAGACATTGCGCAATTTCTCGATCCAGTTCGAGGCCGCACGGCAGGCCGCCGAAGGGGTCGGGGTGGTGACAACCAGCACGCAGAGCCAGGGCTTCAAATTCGGATTCCAGTTCCGTAACGTCTGGTAGCCGGCGCCAGGCGCTTCGGGGCAATGCGGGGCATTCGGTTCCCAAGCCCCCTGCTCGACAACTCCCCACCCCACGCCCGGAGCGCCAGCCGTGGTTTTGCATTGCCGGCCCCTGGCAATCCCCAACGGCTGATGTATCCCAAGCCGGAATGCCAACCGGCAACCTTCGATCCCGTGGGCACCTCCGCTCGCGCGGACTCCCCGGTTTGCGGATAACCGGCGCGGAATCAGTCCGGCCAACTCCTTCGCACACGACGCAATCCTTGCACAGAGCATGAACATCACGGTAGACACTGTACGAACATCGTCGGATCTCCGATCCTTCATTCGCATGGTTTGGGATATCTATAAGGACGACCCGCACTGGGTGCCGCCGGTTGTTGCCGACCGCAGGAAGCTGCTGGACCGCAAGCGGAACCCGTTCTTCCAGCATGCCGAGATGGAGCTGTTCGTGGCGCGCGACGGCCGGCGTGTTGTTGGGCGGATTGCCGCGATCATCAACCGCGCCCACAACGAAACGCACCACGACACGATCGGCTTCTTCGGATTCTTTGAATCGATCGACGACCAACACGTGGCCGATGCGCTGTTCAACGCCGCCGAGGCCTGGCTGGCCAAGCACGGCAGCACTGTCATTCGCGGGCCGGTGAACCCCTCGCTCAACGACGAGACGGGTTTGCTGGTTGAGGGCTTCGACGACCCACCGCAGATCCTGATGACGTACAATCCCAATTATTACAGCCGTTTAATAGAATCGCACGGATTTCGGAAAGCGAAGGATCTGTACGCATACCGATTGCACCGCGGGGGCTTCCTGAATCCCAAGCTGGAGCGGGTGCAGCGCGTGGTGCGCGAACGCGAGAAGTTGGTGATCAGAACGCTGAAATTTGGCCCAAAAGCCGATTTTGAGCGGGATGTCGCCATCTTGAAACGCATCTACAACGCCGCGTGGGAACCGAACTGGGGCTTCGTGAAAATGACCGATGCCGAGTTCGACTTCCTCGCCGCCGATCTGAAGCAGGTTGCGGCTCGCGATCTGGTGCTGATCGTTGAGCGCCGCGGCGAGCCGGTTGGCTTCGCGCTGGCGCTTCCGGATATCAATCAGGCGCTGATGTTCAATCGCTCGGGCGGATTGATCGGCGCGGCGATCGCGCTGCTGTTCCGCAAACGGCACATCACCAGAGGGCGCATCCTTGTATTGGGCGTCATTCCAGAGCTTCAGCGGCATGGCATCGACGCGGTGCTGTATTACGAGATCGGAATGCGCATGACTCGCGATCACGGATACACCGAAGGCGAAGCGTCGTGGGTGTTGGAGGACAACACGATGATGAACCGCGCGGCCCGAATGATGAACGGCGAAGTCTACAAACGCTACCGCCTGTACGACAAAACGGTTAACAAGAATTAAGCCCCCCGCTATGGTGCCCGGACTATCTTTGCTCGCCGTTCAGAGAATGCCCCCCGGATATGCCCCCGGGTCTCTGCAGCAGCATGATTCCGTTGAATACCATCTGGAGGTTTGTTTTGCAGTCGAAACTCATGTCGGTTCCGGTCACAAGCCGGCGTCGAACTCTTATGACGTCGATCGTTGTGGCGGGGATCCTAGGCGTCGTGGGGACAGGGTCGTACCTGACCGTGTCGGCCACCGCCGATGAGCGTCCTGCCCGCATGGATGCCAAGGCTTCGGGAACTACAATCAACGTGGACTCGCTGTACGCCGCGAAGGCCGACGAATCCACCGGTTCGGACACCGCATTCCTGGCCCCCGTGGCCCCCGAAAACACGTTGAGCGGTCGTATTAGCTGGTATGGCCCCGGATTTCACGGGCGCCGCACAGCCAACGGCGAGCGCTTCGACCGTAACGAGATGACCGCCGCACACAAGACGCTTCCGTTTGGCACGCTGCTCCGCGTTGAGGATCAGGCCACCGGCCGCAGCATCCTGGTACGCGTGAACGACCGTGGCCCATACAGCGGCGGACGCATCCTTGACCTCTCCGAAGCGGCGGCTCGTCGGCTTGGGATCACCGGCCGCGGCACGGCTTCGGCCCGCCTGTCGGTCTACTCCCTTCCGAAGTCGAAGAACGGCAACGCCGCCGTCACATTCGATACGCAGGGCAACGCTGTGACACCGCACGGATTCACCGTGAAGGTTGCCGCCCCTGCAACGTTCGATGAGGCCATCGCGCTGCAGCAGAAGCTGGAGCAGAACGGTTACGACAAGGTGTTCCTTACACAGTTCCGTAACGGTACCCACACCTCATTCGCGGTGTCGGTGGGCCTGTTCAGCTCGGAGCGCCTGTGCTCCACGCTGCTTGCCGATGTCTCCGACACGTTCAGCGCGGCCGTTATCCGGTCGTTCGAGCGTATCGACGACGCAAACGACGGCAGGCAGCTTGCCGATACGGCGACCTCGGGCGAGGAGCGGCTGTAAGTCGCAATCGCTCGCGGCCCGGAGAAGGGCTTCGTTATCAATCAAACGCCCCCGGCGCATATCCGCGCCGGGGGCGTTACGTTTTCGGGATGCCGGTAGGCGCCGACTCCCTCTCGCTCTCTCCCACACACTCTCTCTCGCTCGCCCACGAACGGACTTGAAGGGCTCCCTGCCCGGCCAGGGGCGCAAGCTCCGCGCCCACACATCAACACCATCGCTCCTCTCTGGCCTGTCCCCGGTTGGTCGCTACGCCGCGCCGCGCGGGGCTATGATGATTCCCCGCGCGCCCAAGGCCCGGCGGCGCACGAGTGGCTACAACTCCGTGTGGCCACAGCATCGTAGCACACGCTCTAGGTTGTTCAACTGTTGATCAGCAACATTCCCGGAAGGCGCTGGCATGGGGTGGCTCGTCGCAAGGCTCGGCCGCGATGGCCCGGATTGAGGCACACGGCCCCACAATGCAAAACCCTCGCCCGACTATTGGTCGCGACGAGGGTTGCCTTCTACAATCGTGTTCTGCCCTTGGCGGCTGGACGCCTTGCGGCGTACGCTGCCGGGAACCGGACTAGTGGTACGCGCCGGAACTCCAGTGGCGGCTGACGTAATCCATTGCCGTGATGCCGAGCAACAGGATAAGCCACACGAAGCCGGCCGCGGCCGTCACCATCGTGAGCTTGGTGCTGTAGCGAACGTGCATGAAGTACAGCACCACCAGCACCGCCTTTAAATTGGCGATGGTCATCGCAACGTTGATGTTCAGGGGGCCGAGATTCACGAATCCCGCGCCAACCGTTAAAAAGAGGCGTACAATCATTGCGCCGAAAACCGCCAGATAGGCGCCGATCGACGATATATGGGCGTGTGTATTATTCTGTCCGCTCATGAGTGAGTCTCTGGCATGAAAGGATGAAGATCCCGGGTTCGGCGGGGACGTTGCCCCGGCTGTTACGGAGGCCCGTTGATGGACATTCCATCAGATCAACGGGCCGCGGCTGCAACGCACGCCTACGTTCGATCGATCAGGTACAGCAATGGATACAGGAAGATCCAGACGATGTCCACGAAGTGCCAGTACAGGCCGCTGATTTCCACTGGGTTGTAATAGTCCTTGGAGAATCGGCCCTTGGCGGCTTTGATCAGCAGCCAGGTCATGATCCCCAGCCCCACGATCATGTGCAGCGCGTGTACGCCGGTCATCGCGAAGTACAGGCTGAAGAAGATCTCCGCCTGCGGCGCGTGTTCGTGCCCCGGCACGCCATGGAAATGGAAGGTTGGGCCTGGCACCAGATGATGCTCGAACTTGCCGGCGTATTCGTACGCCTTCACACCAAGGAAGGCCGCACCGAAGATCATCGTAAGCACGATGAACATCACCAACTTCTTCTTGTCGCCAAGCTGGGCCGCGCGAACGGCCAGAGCCATGGTGAAGGAACTGACCAGCAGCACGCATGTGTTGAAGCACCCCACCCAGATATCGAGCACGCGGCTGGCCGCATGGAATGACTCCGGGTACGATGTCCGGTAGATCATGTAGGCCAGGATCAACCCGCCGAAGAACATGACTTCCGTGATCAGGAACGCCCACATCCCGACGGTGGCTGCCTCCTGCTGCTGGCGGGCATCATCAAACTGATGCGCTACCAGCGAGTTATGTCCTGCGTCAGACATTATCCCCCTCCGAGACGGTATTTGGGTTCTTCGATTCGTTGGTTGCGGCCGCCGCGGTCATTGCCACTTCCTCCTCATCCGACGGGTAGTGATACGCATCGGTGGTGACTACCGGCTGGTAGTCGAAGTTGAAGGTTGGCGGTGGCGAGGACGTCTTCCATTCCAGACCATCGGCATTCCACGGGTTGTCGCCGGCATCCTTGCCGTACTTCAACGACCACAGCAGGTAAATCAGCGGCACCAGGAAGCCCACCCCAAGAACGGCGGCGCCGCCGGTGGAGAGGATGTTGTACACCTGGAACTCGGCCGGGTACACGTGGTACCGGCGTGGCATGCCAAGGTAGCCGGCGATGAACTGCGGGAAGAACGTCAGGTTGAACCCGATGAACACCAGCAGCGCCGAGAAACGGCCCCAGCCTTCCGGATACATCTTGCCGGTCATCTTGGGCCACCAGAAGTGCAGGCCGCCCAGATAGGCCATCACCGTACCGCCCACCATCACGTAGTGGAAGTGAGCAACGATGAAGTAGGTATCGTGAATGTGCGGGTCAACGCCCAGCGACGCGCAGAACAGACCGGTAAGGCCGCCTACGAGGAACAGGCCGATGAAGCCCATCGCGTACATCATCGGCGTGCTGTACGATATGTGCCCCTTGTACATGGTGGCCGCCCAGTTGAACACCTTCACCGCCGAGGGCACCGCCACCAGATAGGTGAACAGCGAGAACACGATGCCGGCATACGCCGACTGCCCCGACACGTACATGTGATGGCCCCACACAAGGAAGCCGATCACCGCGATGCCGATACTGGAGAAGGCAACGAACTTGTAGCCGAAGATGTGGCGTCGCGAGAACGCGGTCACCAGCTCGCTCATCACGGCCATGCCAGGCAGGATCATGATGTACACGGCCGGATGCGAGTAGAACCAGAAGATGTGCTGGAACAACACCGGGTCACCGCCCAGCCGTGGATCGAAGATGCCCAGGCCCAGGCCGCGCTCCAGCGCGATCATCACGATGCCGATTGCCACCACCGGGGTGCCGAGCACCATGATGAGGCTGGCTGCGTAGTTCGACCACACGAACAGCGGCAGACGGAACCAGGTAAGCCCCGGCGCGCGCATCTTGTGAATCGTGACGATGAAGTTCAATCCCGTAAGGATCGACGAGAAGCCGGTAATGAAGATGCCGACGCCGGTAAGCATCACGTACGAGTTAGAGTACGTGGAACTGTACGGCGTGTAGAATGTCCAGCCGGTGTCAACGCCGCCAAGCACCATTGCCGTGATCGCCAGCGATGCGCCCACCACGTAGATGTACCAGCTAAGCAGGTTGATGCGCGGGAAGGCCAGATCGCGGGCGCCGATCATGATCGGCACGAGGAAGTTGCCCAGTGTTGCCGGGATCGACGGAATCAGGAAGAAGAACACCATCATCACGCCGTGCGTGGTAAAGACCTTGTTATAGGTCTCCGAGGTGAACGTATCACCCTGAGGCGTGATCAGCTCCGTGCGAATCATGCCCGCGAACGCCCCGCCGATCATGAAGAAGATCGAGATCGAGATCAGGTACAGGATCGCAATGCGCTTGTGATCCTTCGTCAGCAGCCACGACTTGATGCCGTAATCGGCATTCAGGTAGTTGGTACGAAACGCCCCGGAGATCGCCTCCGTTACCGACGGGCGCTGATAGGTCGTAGTCGTTTCCATGGATTATTTCTTCCCCGACGTTTCGTTCGCATGGTGCGCGGGCTCCGCCGTCGCTTGGGTTGCGGCGGCAGCTTGGCGGGCCGGGGGCGGGGCGGGGGCCGGGGGGCGGGGGGCCGCGCCGGCATCAGTGCCGCCAAGCGACTTGATGTAGGAGACGAGCTGCAGAACGTCGTCCTCGCTGATGCGACCCTCGTACACTGGCATTACCGGACCATAACCGGCAACCAACTTGGCACCCGCACGCAGAATCGACTCGCGGATGTACTGCTCATCGGCCACCACCTTCTCGCCCGATGCCAGAGCCACGGTCTTTCCGAACAGGCCCTTCAAAATCGGTGCTCGTGTGGCATCGCCGTCAACATGGCAGCTTGCGCAGCCCTGATCGGCAAAGATCTTCTCGCCACCGCTGGCCATCGTCTGGCCAAGCGTTCCGGCGTTGGCGCCACCGCTTGCCAGCCATGCCTCGTAATCCTTCGGCTCCATCACCACCACGCGACCGATCATCCCGGAGTGCTTGGTACCGCAGTACTCGGCACAGAACAGGTGGTATACGCCGGGCTTGGTGGCCTGGAACCACATCTGCGAATATCGGCCTGGCACCACGTCCTGCTTCACACGGAAGGCCGGAACGTAGAAGCTGTGGAGCACGTCCTGCGAGATCATCGTAAGACGAATCGGCACGCCGGTGGGCACGTGCATCTCGTTGATCTCGCGCGGGCCGCTTGGATGCTGGATCTTCCACATCCACTGCTTGCCGGTAACGTACATATCAACGGCATTCGCCGGCGGACGCGCGATCGTGAAGTAGACGCTCACGCTCCAGAAGAAGATCACCAGCACGATCACCAGCGGTACCCCGATCCACAAGGCCTCGATCTTCGGGCTCTCGGCAAGCGGCCGGCTACGGTCAACCTTCTTTCCTTCACGGTACTTGATCGCAATGATCATTACCGCCAGCGAGATCGCCACGGTAAAGAACGCTGTGATCGCGACGATGAAGTAGTAGAGATCATCGACCGGACCGGCAAATGTGGATGCCTGTTCAGGGAGAAATGGAAAATTCCACATCGGTAATGTTCCTTCATCTATGTGGCCACGCGCTGCGGGCCACTGTGCGGCACGAAATTCTTCGTCCGGTGCGCGGAGGACTTCTACGCCACCGCCTGAGTCTGCTTCAGTTTCCGATCGCGCTTGCGCATTCTGTACCAGAACGTGCCCAGCGCCATCAGAAACATTCCACCCGCGATACGAAGCGTGGTCATCACGGCAAAGCCGTATTTGCCAGTCTCCGGATCGTAATGGAAGCAGAGCAACAACACTTTTTCAACCAACGAGCCGATCTTCTCATCCGAGGCGTCCATCAGCCCAAATCGGAGATCCTTCGGCGAGAACTCCACACCATAGAAATAGCGGGAGACTTTTCCAGCAGGGGTCAGCAGCATGATGCCACCGGCATGCGCATACTGATTTGAGCCCTGATCGTACACGTACCGGAATCCTACCGACTGCGCCACCGCATCAATCGCGGGCTGCTCGCCGGTGAGGAAGTGCCATCCCTTCTCGGCGCCGGCGTGACCATAGGCCCGCACGTAACTCGCCTTCTTCTTGGCCGCGACTTCCGGCGTCTCGGTTGGGTCGATGCTGATCGTCACGATGTCGAAATCCTCGGCCGGCTCGAACGGCACTACTCGCAACGCCTTCACCACACCGTTCATCACCTCGTTGCAGAGCATCGGGCACCGGTAGTAGGCCAGGATCAGGATCACCGGGCGCTGGCTTATCAACTGCCCCAGGCGAACGGGGTTGCCGGCTTCATCGCGGAACTCCACGTCCATCGGCACCTGCGCGTTCAATCGCTGATCGATACCAACCTGATTGACAACCTGCGCACTGCGATCAACCCGAGGCTGCAACTTGTTCGGCTGCGCCATCGCACTGCCGCCGGCAACAACCGCGGCAATCGCCAGCGCCCATCCAAGGCTCGCGTGGCCGCGCACTCTCTTCGGCAAATTCCACATCATGAACATCCTCAATCAACCAAACGCAAGGGTATCAGCAATCACATCATCATCACAACCATCGTTGGCGGTCACCGCCAGGCATGCGCTTCATCGCGCATGAAATCCGTGCCCGGTGCCGGGGAAGCCCGGCCGGGACAATCAATGCGTCTTTGCCGTATCGGCGGGAGCCGGGGTCGCGGCCGCAGGAGCGGCCGGCTTGGCGGTGTCCGCTGCTGGGGCCGTTGCATTTGCAACAGCCGCTGCGGGCTTGGCGGCGCCAACGCCACGCTCGGCCACAACATCGATCGCGGTTTCCACAGGCATGCGAACCACACCGGCGCCGCGGTCAACCCACGCATATCCGTTCAGTACCGAATCCTCGTGCTGGCGCATGGTGGCCAGATCCTCGTATTCGGTGCTCTTGTGGATGTTGGAGTACTGCAGGCGCGGTTCCGGCGGAAGCGCCTTGGTATCCACGACCGGCGAGATAGCGCCCTGGTCCTTGGCGGCGGCACGCTCGTCCATGATGTTGAAGTACAACAGCATCAACGCCATACCGACCAAGAGGGAACCGAACAGGACAACAACCGTAATGAGCACGGCACGGACATTGATGTGCCCGCGTTCTTCCTCGCGGCTCATCTCCATGCTGGGACTAGTTGATGAATGACTCACTGTGTATTCCCCTCTCAATGATGTTCGGCATGCTGAACCAGAAACGGCGTGTTAACCGGGAGCATCGTGGTACGCCCCTTCAACTGCTGCAGGAAGAAGTAAAGCCACAGACCACCAACACCAAGCGGCGCGGCGATATCGAACGGCGAGATCTGGATGTGATCATGATGGAACGACGGCACTATCTGCCAGATTAGTTCAATCACGCGCATCACGATGATGAATAGCGCCACTCGACGAAGCGCCTTCGGGTTCTTCTTCACCCGGCGCATCAACAGCAGCACGAACGGGACGAAGAAGTGGAACGTGAAGAGCACCGCCGGGAAGATGCGCCAATCGCTGTACAGGCGGCTGGTGTACCAGGTGGCTTCCTCACCAAGGTTGGCGCCCCAGATGATGATCAACTGCGACAGCGACACGTACGCCCACAGCATTGTGCAGGCCAGCATGAAGTTGCCGAGATCGTGGAAGTACACCGGGCGGAGCTTTTCGGCGAACTTGGCGTTCATGCCCATCAACGCCACCAGCATCGCGACCATGAACGAGAAGGTTGCCAGCCCCTGGCCAACAATGAAGATCACACCGTAGATGGTGGATGCCCAGTGCGGCTCGAGCGACATTACCCAGTCCATCACGGCAAACGTGACGGTGATGAAGAAGAAGACGATGCCCAAACCGCTCAGGTTCTGAAGGCGCGGCGTTACGTAGTGAGCGCCGGCAACCTCCAGGCGACGGCTCATGCGGCGCAGCACCGTGGAGAACAGGATCCAGCCCGCGAAGGAGATGCCCGCACGCACGTCGAAGAACGTCGGGTTCAGGTATGTGCTCTTGATCTGGAGAATCTTGTCGGCTGCAACCACGTCCGGATGCGACCACTCGTACAGGCTATGCAGCCCAAGCGCGAGCGGAATGAAGAGAATCAGCATCAATGGCAGAGTCTTGATGGCTGACTCAAGCATCCGACGGATCGAGAAGCCCCACGGACCGCCCACCAGATTGTGCAACATGAACAGGAAGAGCGATCCCAGCGGGATGCTGATCACGAACATGTAGCCGATTAGGTACGAGCGGAAGAACTGCTCGGTATCGGTTACCGCGGCGAGCACCAATCCAGCACAACCAACAACCGCGCCGATCAACGCGAACTGCTGAATCTTGTTGAGCCGAGGGCGTATTGTTTCGATCTGCTCGTTCATTGTCCAGAACCTTGGATCTTATTGCGTTCCTGAGGAGGCACATCCTGCAGTGTGGCGTGCTGGCTCAACTGCAGCGCACGGATGTAGGCTACGATTGCCCACCGATCCTCCGGCACCACGCGCGAGGCGTAGCTGTACATACGGCCAAAGCCGTTGGTAATCACATCGTAGAAGTAGCCGTCGGGCATCGCGCGAAGGCGATCGCTGTGATACGTCTGCGGCTTCGGGAATCCGCGCTGCACGATCATACCGTCACCGTTGCCAAGGCGACCGTGGCATGGCGAGCAGTAAATGTTGAATCGATCCTGACCGCGCAGGATCAACGCGCGGTTCACGGGGATCGGGATGCTCCCGTTCTTGTCGTAGGTGCCTCCGTCGGCCGCCAGGCGACTTGCATAGGCATCGGCCGAATCACCCGGCACGGTCACCGTGCCCAGGCGCCCGCCCGTTGCCTCGGCAAACGAGCTGTTCCGATTGGTCCACACCGGGTTGCGCGCCACTGTCCCCTTGATATAGGGACGGGCCGACTGGCTGTCGGGATAGAACTCGCTTCCGCGCAGCGACTTCATGCGGGGCTGGTCGTACATCTCCACGCGGCAGCCGGCCACGAACGAGAGTGAGACAAGCGCCGCCAGCATCGCCCCGGAGCGCAAGGCCCGGCCGGCACGCCCGGTGCTGAATCCAGCGAAGAAGGTAGACACGTTCACGATCGCATCCTTGTATTCGTCGGAGCGGGGCGCTTTGCCACGCCCACGGACTCATGGAAAAACATCGTTGTTACGCCGAAGCGGGTCGGCGTGCTGCATCCGGGAAGTCCGCGCTTAGTGCGGAACCTCGCCGATGAAGGCCGGATTGAAGCTGGCCAGCAGGGCACGCGTGCGTTCGGCATCGAACTTCGGATCGGCGGCCTCAACACAGAGAAAGAAGCGGTCGATCGAGGCACGCTCGAAGCGGTCAACGTTGAACACCGGATGGTATGGCGTTGGCAGCTTGTTCAGGGCGATCATGCCGAACACCGCCGTCAGGCCCGCGAAGAGCACGGTAAGCTCGAAGGTGATCGGGATGAACACCGGCCAGGAGAAATCCGGACGGCCACCCACGTTCATCGGGTAGAACTCCGTGGAGATATAGGCCTGAAGCCCCATCCCGGAGAAGCACCCAATGAAACCCATCACAAGGATCAACAGCGCCAGATACGGTCCCTTCTTGGGCATGGCCTCTTCCACCGCTTCCACGGGGAACGGCATGTAGGCATCGTACTTCTGGTACCCGTCCTTCTGCACGCGCTGGGCCGCGGCGGCGAGATCCTCGGGGGTCTCGAACTCCGCCATCAGTCCATATATCGGGGTTGCTGGAGTATTCTGTTCCATAGCTGAGTGTTCCGATGTGGCCCCGATCCAACGGGGCCGATGACCGGATCAGAGTTCCACTTAGTGATGTTCGTGCTTCAACTCGTGCGACAGCTCGCTGATTTCAGCGATCGAGATCACCGGTACGAAGCGCACGAAGAGCAGGAAGAGCAGAAGGAAGAAGCCCATCGTGCCGAAGAACATGCCGAAGTCCCAGATGGTGGGCACATACGTGTCCCACGACGACGGCAGGAAGTCGCGATAGAGGCTTGTGACGATGATCACGAAGCGCTCCAGCCACATGCCAACGTTTACAACGATCGACACCAGGAAGAGCACCACCACGTTGCGGCGGGCACGACGGAACCACAGCACCTGCGGGATCACGATGTTGCACGCGATCAGCGCCCAGTAGCTCCAGGCCATCGGGCCGGTTGTGCGGTTGATGAACATCCCCATTTCGTGCGGGTTGGCGCTGTACCAGGCCGTGAAGGCTTCCAGGCCGTAGCCGTAGCCAACCACCAGACCCATCGCCAGCATCACCTTCGCCATGTTGTTCAAGTGGCGCGCGGTAATGAAGCCTTCAAGGTCGTACGCCTTGCGAAGCGGGATACAGAGCGTAAGCACCATCGCGAAGCCGGAGTAGATGGCGCCGGCCACGAAGTATGGCGGGAAGATCGTGGTATGCCAGCCCGGGATCAGCGACTCGGCGAAGTCGAACGACACGATCGTATGCACCGAGAGCACCAGCGGCGTGGACAGACCCGCCAACACGATGTAGGCGATGCGGTACCGGCGCCAATGTTGTGCCGAGCCGCGCCAGCCCAACGCCAGCAGACCGTAGATGCGGCGCGCGATCGGCTTGACAGCCTTGTCGCGCAGAACCGCGAGGTCAGGGATCAGCCCCACGAACCAGAAGAGCGAGGAGATCGTCGCGTATGTCGAGATAGCGAACACGTCCCACAACAGCGGGCTGCGGAACTGCTGCTGGATGCCCATCGCGTTCGGGAACGGGAACAGCCAGTAGTCAAGCCATGGTCGTCCGGTATGCAACAGCGGGTACAGGCCCGCGCACATCACCGCGAAGATGGTCATCGCCTCGGCGAAGCGATTGATCGATGTACGCCAGTTCTGCTTCAGAAGCAGCAGAATGGCCGAGATCAGGGTTCCGGCGTGGCCGATACCGATCCACCAAACGAAGTTGATGATATCGAAGGCCCAGCTTACCGGTTGGTTGTTTCCCCAGACTCCAACGCCGGTGAACAGAAGGTTCACGATGGACACAACCATCCAGCAGGTGAGACCGGAGGCAATACCGAACCCGACCAGCCAGCCCTTGCGGAGCTTGTGATTCAGCGAGAGATCGCTGATCTTCTGCGTGATCGAATCATAGGTAAAACCGGGTGCAAGCACCGGCGGATTGGGCATTATCCCCTCAGCGTCAGGCGATTGCAAACGCTTCATCAGGCAACCTTCTCCAGTTCAGGGTTCGGATTACGGAGCTTACTCAGGTACGACGTACGCGGCACGGTGCCAAGATCCTCGAGCAGCGAGTAGTTCAGCGGCGAGGCCTTCATCTTGGCAACCTGGCTTTCCTTGTCGTAGATGTTGCCGAAGGTGATAGCCTCGGTTGGGCACACCTGCGCGCAGGCGGTGATCACCTCACCGTCGCGAATGGTACGCCCGTCCTTCTTTGACTCGATACGAGCGCTGTTGATGCGCTGCACGCAGTACGTGCACTTTTCCATGACGCCTCGGCTGCGCACGGTCACGTCCGGATTGCGCATCATCTTGTAGGTCGGCGTCTGCTCGTCGGTGAACAGCAGGTAGTTGAACCGGCGCACCTTGTACGGGCAGTTGTTCGAGCAGTAGCGCGTACCGATGCAACGGTTGTACACCATCTCGTTCAGGCCCTCGTTGCTGTGCACGGTAGCGCCCACGGGGCACACCGGCTCGCACGGCGCCTTCTCGCAATGCATGCAGGTAAGCGGCTGGAAGTGCGACTGCGGCGTGGAGGCATCACCCTCGTAATACCGGTCGATGCGGATCCAGTGCATCTCGCGACCGCGCCGCACCTGATCCTTGCCCACCACCGCGATGTTGTTTTCCGACTGGCACGCTACCACGCAGGCATTACAGGCAACGCAGGCCGTAAGATCGATCGTCATGCCCCATCCGTATCCGTCCTTGATGGACCGATCGTCGTACAGGGAAACAATCTCGGCCTCGTGGTGGCGCTCCTCCATGAACTTCGGATCCTTCACGAACTCCGCGAAGGTGCCGTAGCGAACGATGTCGCGGCCTTCGGTGCTGTGATGGATCTGCGTGGTCACAAGCGTGTAGGTGTCGCCCGTTTTGGCAACCGTTGCACCGCCCGCGCCCCACGGGGCATCGGATGTGCGCACCGTGTAGGGGTTCACGCCAACGTTGTTGCCCACGCGCCCGGCCTGCGAGCGACCGCCGCCCAGATAAATGGTGGCGCAGCCATCCGCATGGCCCGGCATCACCCACACCGGAGCAGCGAGCTTCCGCTGCTTGTAGGTGACCTCCACCATGTCGTTGGTCTCAACACCAAGCTGCTTGGCCGTATTCGGGCTCACCAGCAAGGCGTTATCCCATACCAGCTTGCTCAGCGGCTTCGGAACTTCCTGCAACCAAGCCAGGTTGGCGAACCGACCGTCGTGCAGCATCGGGTCCAGACGGAACACCAGTTCCATGCTGTTGGCCGGTGCGGCGTTGGCCTTGGTCACTTCCATCGCCTTGGCCGACCAGTCGGCCGCAAGCGCAACGCTCTTGGCGGGCGAGGCCGTGCCGGCGATCACACCACGGAACAGCGCGCGATGCCAATCGGTATCGGAGGCAGCCCCTGACGTTGCCGGCGCTGGCGCCGCAACAGCCGGAGCCGGCGCGGAACTGTCCGCCGGAGCCGCGGCAACTGCCGGAGCCGGCGCTGTGGCTGCACCCTGCCAGTAGGCGCGCACGATGTCGTACGCGGCAGTCGGCGTGCTGCCATTCAACACGGCCAGCAGCTCGTGCGGCGAATGGGCATCCCACAGCGGGGCAATCATCGGCTGGATGATCGAGGCGGTGCCGTCGTAGGCACGCACGTCGCTCCACGATTCCAGATAATGCGTCTCCGGAATGTGCCAGTGCGAGAGATAGCCGGTTTCGTCGTGGTACTGGCCGCAGTGGATACGAAGGCGAACCTTCCCCATCCGCTCGGCAAACTTGAGATCAGCCGGTGCATTGTAGGCGGGGTTGGCGCCGATCACGATCAGCGTATCAACCTTGCCGGCTTCCATATCGGCGGCCAGCTCGGCGATCGATGCGCCCTGATTGCCGGGCTGGGGCTCAACCGGGGCCACATAACGGACGGTAGCGCCAACATTGCCCAGCGCCGCGTTCATCGCATGGGCCAGCGCATGCACCGCGGCCGACTGTTCGTCGCCGGCAACCACCAGCGAGCGACCGTTGTGCGCCTTCAGATCGGCGACCAGCGCCGGGATCCACTTCTTGCCAAGCTCCTCAACGGCAGGCGACGAGGCCTGCGCCGAGGCGCCAGGCACGCCAACCGCGGCGGCAATCGCCCAGGCCGCGGCCTCGATCTGGCTTGGCGTAAGCGCCATGCGATGATCGGCAACCGCGCCGGTGACCGTTGGCGAGCTTTCCAGCGCGTACAGACGGTTCATCGTCTTGCCGCCCTTTGCCGCCTTGCGCATGGAGCTGAAATCACGCGCGTACCGCACACTGGCCGGCATCGTCAGAAGGAAATCGGCATCCAGCGAAAGCACCACTTCGGCCTTGTCGAAGCTGTACAGCGTTTCGGCGTAGTCGCCGAAGGCGATCTTGGCGCCCTCGCGCACATTGTCACGGCCGGCAGGCTCGTATTGATGCCACTTGGCATTGGGATACGCGGCAAGCCAGGCCCGAATCTGCGATGCCATCGTAGGCGAGCTCACCGTTTCGGTGACAAGCCGGACACCGGTGCCACCAGCGGCCTTCCATGCGCCAAGCTCGGCACCAAGAGCGGTGCGGAACGCGGCCCAGCTGCTGATGCGCCCGCGAGCCAGCACGCTTTGCGAACGATCGGGATCGTACAGCGCAAGGATCGAGGCCTGGGTAATGGCATCGGTGGCGCCAAGGCTGGCCGGATGATCGGGATTGCCCTCCAGCTTCGTTGGCCGGCCAAGATGGGTCTCCGTAAGAAGACCGATCCCGTAACCACGCAACGGCATTGCCGTTGCGAAGTACAGCGGCTTGCCGGGGATGAATTCCTCCGGCGCCTTCACATACGGGACAATCTTTTCGTCCGGCTGTTTGGCACATGCGCCAATGCCTGCCAGAGCGAGCGATGCTCCCATCAGCTTGAGGAAGTTGCGACGCCCGACCGGGTCGATCCATTCGGTTGCACCCGAAGGGAACTCACGGTCGATCATTTCGCGGAATTCTTCCGTCTCCGAGATCTCTTCCAGGCTACGCCAGTACTGCTTTCCGGAGGTCTTCGCGAGACGCTCCTGGAAGGCAGGAAGATCCAGGGCTTTGCGGTTGACGTGATCGTTCTGCATTATCTATGGCAGATAGAGCAATTGGTGAGCTGTTTGACGTTGACGTTGTACTCGTGAACGAGCTTCGGGCCAAGCACGGCCTGATCTTCCTTGGGCTTGTAGCCCATGGTGACGATCTGATCGCGCGGCCGGATCTGCTGTTCAGGGTTGCGATGGCACTTCAAGCACCATTCCATCTGCAATGGATTGGACTGCCACATCAACGGCATCTCGTCCACACGGCCGTGACAGCTCTCGCATCCGATCCCCTTGGCGACGTGGATGCTGTGGTTGAAATAGACGAAATCGGGAAGGTCGTGCACACGGGTCCACTTCACGGGCTGGCCCGTGCGGTAGCTTTCGCGGATCGGCGCCAGGATCTCGGCGTTGGTCCAGATCTGCGAGTGGCACGACATGCAGGTTTCGGTGGGTGGGATCCCCGCGAACGAGGACTTCTCTACGGAGGTATGGCAGTACCGGCAGTCAATGCCAAGCCCCTTTACGTGGTGCTCGTGCGTGAACTGTACCGGTTGCTCCCGAGCCACTTGCACGTTGGTCATGTACGATGAGCGGTTGAACGCCCAAAGAAACAGCAACGACCCGGCAAGGAGTAGGAGTATTCCAAAGATGCTGACCTTCGAGAGGGTGTTCGAACTACGATGAAAAAGTTGGGCCATCGCGCAGCGTCGTTAGTCGTTGTCGGGTCTCTTCCACAAAACGGTCGGAGTCATCATGCAACATCCGCATATGATCGCCGTCTTGACGCAAGAGCAACGCATGTCAGAGAGAACCGATCTCACCGGGACCCTTATCGATCGGCAGTTTATGCAACTGCCTCACGCAAAGGCCACCCGCCCCGTCGGCTATGAGCGGTGCGAAAATACACTCCACAGTGTAACGTCCCAAATTTAATCCCCCAGGCACAGGGCGGCCATGACGAAAGTCATTGATTTCCCGTCTCCACGCGGCCTTGTGCAGGTTTGCGCCCCATCCGGACCTCCGCTATCTGTACTCGGTCGCGATAAAGGATCGCCGCGCGGTGCATGCCGGCACGGAACCAGCCGAAACCTTCGCCCTGCCTCCGGCGCCCGGCAGCGCTGATATCACAGGCGGACGCCCCGCTTTCCGCGACGTCCGCCAGGTTGATGTCCGTATTTCACTCTGCCACATGCCCTGTGCGGGCGATTGCGGCGGGCGTTGGCCTACTCCTCCACTTCCTCCAGCTCGGCACTGGCCACGATCTTGCTCTCGATTTCCTTCGGCACTTCCTCGTAGTGCCCAAACGACCGTGTGTAGCTGCCGCGTCCCTGCGTCAGTCCCCGCAGGCGCGCCGCGTAGCCGTACAGTTCGGCCAACGGGATATGCGCCTTGATCACCTGCGAGGTGCCCTTGGTGTCCATGCCCAGAATGCGCCCGCGCCGGCTCGAAAGGTCGCTCATGATATCGCCCATCGCGTCGGCGGGCGAAACGATCTCGATGTTCCAGATCGGCTCCATGAGCTGCGGTCGGCACTCCTTCACACCCTGCTTGAAACACATACGGGCGGCCATCTTGAAGGCGTTTTCGTTGGAGTCCACCGGATGCATCTTCCCATCGAACAGGATCACCCGCACGTTGGTCATCGGATAACCGGCGAACGCGCCACGCTGCAACGTCTCCAGCACGCCCTTCTTCACGGCCGGGACGAACCGGGCATCGATCGAACCGCCCACAATCGAGTTCACGAAGTGGAACTTGCCGCCCCACGTAAGCGTCTCCAGCTCCTCGCCGCGCACCTGATACTGGTGCGGTACGGGGCGGCCCTCCTCCCACGGCTCGATGTGAAAATGCACCTCGCCGAACTGGCCGGCGCCACCGGTCTGCTTCTTGTGGCGGTAGCTGGTGGTGGCCGAGCCCTTGATGGTTTCGCGATACGGGATGCGCGGCTGCTTCATGGCAACCTCTACACCGTACTTGCTCTGCAGGCGCTTTATGATCACCTCAAGGTGCATCTCGCCCAGGCCGCTGACCACGGTTTCGTGGGTGTCGGGGTCGTGGTACACGTTGAAGGTCGGTTCCTCCTCATGCATCATGTGCAACCCCTCGCTCACCTTCGCCTCGTCGCCCTTGCCCTTCAGGAACACGGCCGCGTCGGCGATGGGCGCGGGAAACCATATGGTGGGGATTTTCACCTGCCGGGCCTTCGAGGCCAGCGTGTTGTTGGTATGCGTTCCCTTCAACTTCACCACCGCGCCGATATCTCCGAAGTGCATGGCTGGCACTTCCTGGCGCTGCTTGCCGTTCATCACGAAAAGCTGGTTCAACCGTTCGCTCTTCGCGCTCTGCACGTTCATCAACTCGGCTCCGGTGGTTGCCTTGCCGGCGTACACGCGGAAGAACGACAGTTCGCCAACATGGGGCTCGCTGATGGTCTTGAAGATGAACAGCGCCGGATCGGAATCGTTGGGACCCAGGTTCACCGCCTGATCGTGCGAATCGGCCCCAACGGGCATGGGCATATCGGCTGGGCTTGGGCAGTAATCCACAATGAAATCCATCAGCGGCGTCACCCCGACATTCTTCGTGCTCTGCACGGCGAACAGGGGGAAGATCTTGCGCTTGCCCACGGCGGTGCGCAGGCCGATTTCTATCTCGGCATCGGTAAGCGTGCCGTTGGAGAAGTAGACATCCATCAGCGATTCATCGGACTCGGCCAGGGTTTCCACCAGCGCCGTGCGAAGTTCCTCGCACCGAGCGCGCACATCGGCCGGGATATCGGCCGAGTCGGAGTGGGTGCCGCTGCCATCCTCGGCAAAACTCATGCACTTCATCGAAAGGATGTTCACCATTGCGGTGAGCGCCTTGTTGGTATACACGGGATATTCCAGCGGCACCACGTCGCGCGAGAAGTGCTCCCGGAGGTACTGGAGAGTCTCCTCGAAGTGTGCCTGCTCAACGCCAACCTTTGTGAGCACGAATAGGACGGGGATATCGGCTTCCTCGGCGAACTCCCAGGCGGAATCGGCGCCGAAGCCCACGCCGGCGCTGGCATCAACGGTCATCACCATTGTGTCGGCAACGCGCACGGCGGCCTTCGTCTCGCCGATGAAGTCAGGGAATCCGGGGGTGTCGAGGATGTTGATCTTGGTTGACTTCCACGTGCAGTGCATCGTTGAAAGCGTGATCGAGATTCCGCGCTCGATCTCATCGTGGTGGTAATCGCTCACCGTATTGCCTTCGGCTACGCTGCCCATACGGGTGGTTTCCTTCGCGGCAAACAACATCCCCTCGGCCAAGGTGGTTTTGCCGGACCCACCATGGCCGGCAAGTACGATGTTGCGGATTCGGTCGGTAGTGAACTCAGCAGCCACAGTGTACCTCCATGCGAAATAGAATATCGTGTATCCTGCTGGCGGCGCCCTGTATCGCGCGCGTACACGCGATGAGCGGCACCATGCGGCACACCCCTCGGGACATCCCCACGATCGGTTCACATGTCCGGCGCAGGCGCGCCCTGCTGGACGCGCTGACGCTGACGAACAGGAGTTGGTGCCGCCGTGCTCCACCGGATATGAAACCTGCATGCGGATGAAGCACAACCCTTGTCGGGGGTATCGACACTCGTTGGCACGTGGGTACGCCCTGCTTCGCGGCAGAACGTTGGTGTGAAGTGCGTGGGTGATTATACGGAGCCGTTTGGTCGATATCAATAGGCCACGCACGAACGTTGGCCGGTTTCGGCGTTTTCGTCCGGAGCCTGCGACACCAGGGCATCTTCCGGGTCACCTATGATATTCCATGCCATCCGCCCGTTGCGACTCAGCCGAACTCAATCAAATTCTGTATTTGTACTTGATCCAACTAAATGGTTATACTTAATCCAAATTAACGGTGCCCCGGCAGGCCCGTTTCCCTCTCCAAACAATACCTCATCCGGGAGACCCACGTGTACCGACGCATCAATGTTTCCTTTGCCCTGATGGCCGCTGTGGCTATCGCTTCGTTTTCGCTTTCCGCCTGTAAGGACAGCACAACCGAGCCCGACAAGCAAAAGGTTACCGTCACGCTTCGTGAGTATACGATCACGATGAACCCAACCACTCTGAAGGCCGGGCCAACGGTCTTCACCGTAACAAACAGCGGAACCGAAGAGCACAACTTCGAGGTGGAGGAAGTGGCAACCGACGCCGAGAAGGATTTCCCGGCACCGTTGAAGCCAGGCGAAACCAAGACGCTTGAGGTTACCCTCAACAAGGGTGAATACGAGTTCTACGACAACTACGGCACCAACAAGGCCAAGGGCATGCTCGTGGAGCTGGACGTCGAATAGGCTGCCCCCGAGGGCGCCAACCAGCGCATTATCACACGGCCCCGGCACGCAATACGCATGCCGGGGCCGTGTTGTTTCTGGGATAACCGATCGTCAGGCGCAACGCGAGGCGCGTCAGTCCTCGACGATCTTCGAGGTCAGCACGTTGGTTGCACCGTTGGCCGTGGAGCCGTAGATCACAATCGTGTAGCTCTTGCCGGGAAGCAGACGGCTGGCAACATCAACGGTAAGCACCGGCGTGTTGTTCGTCTTCAGAATCACCAGCGACGTGGTTGTTGACGGGGCCACCGAAACGTAGTCCGTGGCGGTCTTGTACGGCGTTGCCGACGTGCTCAGCGCCGGGCCGTTGGCATCGCCGATCTTCACGGTAATCGGTTCCAGGTTCTCCGATGCGTTCACGATCCGCAGCAACGTATTGGTACCGGTTGGCGTGGACTTCTTCGTGGACACCTTGAACGACTCCAGCTTCGTGGATGTGCCGGAGAAGATCACCCATACCGACAGGGTGCTGTCCAGCGAGAGATCCTGCGAGGTGAGCACGCTGCCATCGGTGGCACGAACGTCCACCTTGCGGTTGCCGTTCTTCTGCTGCGCATACAGTGCGCTGCCATAGGTCACGCGCTGAAGCGTGCTATCGCCGTCCTTGAAGATCACATCCGAGGTAAACCCGGCATTGGCATGCATCACCGTGATCTTGGTGGAGCCGGTCGGGGCCGGGGGTGATACCGGATCATCGCCGCAACCATTCATCGCCACACCCGCAAGGATGCCAACGGTGGCCACGGCAAGCGTTGCCGTACGCCTCAACAGTACCGAAAATCGATTCATTGTTCGTCCTTTTCGTTTATGAGAGATGGAAGATCGTTCCATGGATAACTTTCGCGGCGCTTTCCAACCAAACCAGCACCAACCCGTTAACGAAGGAACCGCCGGAAAGGTCGGCACTGTTCGTGCAAGAGCACAAGCGGCGCCCCTATGATACACGCAAGCGCGGATGGTTGAACCAGAACAAAACATGAGGACGACAACGGAACGCCGTCCTGCCGATTGCTTGCCCGGCTCAAGTGGAGATGAGTAACTTAAAAGATTGTCCGGCCGCGGGCGTCGTATGCTGTCTGACCATGCCGAGTTCTATGAAACCTGATCCCGTCCGAACCCCTGGCACAACCCGCAAGGGGAGCAAATCTAACAAGCGGCCGGCCGAATCCAATGTTCCGGAAACGGTTCCCGATTCGGTCCCGGCGTTCGATGGCGTCCTGGTACGGGGCGCCCGCGAGCATAATTTGAAGAATGTCGACGTCGCGATCCCCCGAGATTCGCTGACGGTGATCACCGGCCTGTCGGGCTCCGGCAAGTCGTCGCTGGCGTTCGACACGATCTACGCCGAAGGGCAGCGCCGCTATGTGGAAAGCCTCTCCCCCTACGCCCGCCAGTTTCTGGGACTGATGGAGCGCCCGGACGTTGACCTTATCGAGGGTCTTTCGCCGGCGATCTCCATCGAACAGAAAACCGTTTCCACCAACCCACGATCCACGGTTGGTACGGTAACCGAGGTATACGACTATCTGCGCCTGCTGTTTGCCCGGGCCGGCATACAGCATTGCACCAATTGCGGCCGCGAGGTCGCACGCCAGACGATCGACCAGATCGTCGCGGCCATCGAGGAGCGCTTCGCCGGGCACCGCGTGGCGGTGCTGGCCCCGGTGGTACGCCGCCGCAAGGGCCATTATCAGGAGCTTTTCGAGAAGATTCTGCGCGACGGGTTCACGCGCGTTCGCATCGACGGCTCCTACCAGGAGATCATCTCCGGCATCAAGGTGGACCGCTACAAGCTGCACGATATCGAGATCGTGATTGACCGCATCGAGGTGCACGCCGATTCGCACAGCAGGCTGTTCGGGTCGGTGGAAACGGCGCTGCGCTTTGGCGACGGCACGCTGATTGTAGCCGTGTGGGGCTCCGACGACCCGGACACGCTGTATTCCGAGAAACTTGCCTGCCCTACCTGCAACATCTCCTACGACGAACCGGAGCCAAACTCCTTCTCCTTCAATTCGCCGTATGGCGCCTGCCCTACCTGCGACGGGCTGGGCGAATCGCACCAGTTCTCACTGGACCTGATTGTCCCGGATCGCTCGCTTACGCTGAATCAGGAAGGCGTGCGACCGCTGGGCAAACCCAGGCGCAACTGGCAATGGGCGCAGGTGCTGGCGGTGGTTGAGCATTTCGGATACACCGCCGATACGCCGCTGGAGAAGTTCAGCAAGGAAGCGTTCGACACGTTGATGCACGGCGGCGGCACCAAGAAGTTCGAGATACCCTACAAGTACGCCAACGGCCGCAGCGTTGTGTATCATCACCGGTTCGAGGGGATCATCAAGAATCTCGAACACAATCTGGCCAGCACGTCGTCCGGAAACATCCGGGAGTGGGTGGAGGCGTTCATGACCTCCACGGTGTGCCCGGATTGCCGCGGCGGCCGCCTGAAGCCGGCCAGCCTTGCGGTTACCATCAGCGGCACCAATATCCACGACGTTGTGGTGCTGCCGATTGCCGAGGCGCTGGAACTGGTTCAGGGCCTGGCAATGAACCAGCGGCAACGGCTGATCGCCCATCAGGTGATCAGGGAGATCGTGGACCGCCTGGGATTTCTGCTGGAGGTTGGGCTGCATTACCTGACGCTCGATCGCTCGGCACGCTCACTTTCCGGCGGTGAGGCGCAACGCATCCGCCTGGCAACGCAGATCGGCTCGCAGTTGAGCGGCGTGTTGTACGTGCTGGACGAGCCGTCGATCGGACTGCACCAGCACGACAACGTGAAGCTGATCAACTCGCTGAAGCGCCTGCGCGACTTGGGCAACACGGTGATCGTGGTGGAACATGATCGCGAGATGATCGAGTCGGCGAACTACGTGATCGATCTGGGGCCTGGCGCCGGCGAACTGGGCGGCGAAGTGGTTGGCGCGGCAACACCCGACAAGTTCCTGCATGCATCGGTTGCCACCGCGGGCCATGCCGTGCTGGATGCCGGCATCAACGGCCTGCGCATGGCGGCCGAACCGGAACCGCTGCTGGTAACGCGCACAAAAACCACGGCGCGCGGCAAGGTGGGCCTGGCAAAACACGCGGCGCGCCAGGTTGCGCAGGCCGCCGCCGATGCAGCGGAACACGAACACGGCAGTGGCAGGGACAATGGCGCAACGATCGAGCAAGGCGGCCCGGTTGATGCCGGGAACGGCATCGACATCGCGCGCAGCCTTACGTTCCAGTACCTGACCGGCGAGCGAGAAATCGCGATTCCGCGCATGCGACGCAACGGCAACGGCACGGAGCTTGCCCTGCGCGGGGCCACCGGGCATAATCTGAAGGATGTGGATCTGGTGCTGCCGCTGGGCAGGTTTGTATGTATCACCGGCCTGTCCGGTTCGGGCAAATCGTCGCTGGTGAATCAAACACTGTACCCGATTCTCAGCAGACATTTCTACCAGAGCACCACGCCGCCGCTGCCCTATCGCGTGGTGCAGGGGCTGGACAGGATCGACAAGGTGATCGACATCGATCAATCGCCGATCGGCCGCACACCGCGCTCGAATCCGGCTACCTATACAGGATTGTTCACGCATATCCGCGACCTGTTCACGCAGCTCCCGGAAGCCAAGATCCGGGGGTATGCCGCGGGCAGGTTCAGCTTCAACGTGGCCGGCGGGCGCTGCGAGGAGTGCCAGGGCGACGGGTTGAAGAAGATCGAGATGAACTTCCTGCCCGACGTGTACGTGACCTGCGAGGTGTGCGATGGCAGGCGATACAACCGCGAGACGCTGGAGGTGCGGTTCAAGGGCAAATCCATCGCCGAAGTGCTGGATATGACCGTTGCCGACGCGCTGGCATTCTTCGAGGATATCCCCCGCATCAATCGGAAGCTGAAGACGCTGAACGATGTGGGGCTGGGCTACATCCGCCTGGGCCAACAGGCAACCACGCTTTCCGGAGGCGAGGCGCAGCGCGTGAAGCTGGCAACCGAGCTCTCGAAGGTGGGCACGGGGCGCACGCTGTATCTGCTGGACGAGCCCACAACGGGGTTGCATTTCGAGGATGTGCGCATGCTGCTTTCGGTGTTGCAATCGCTGGTGGACAAGGGCAACACGGTGGTGGTGATCGAGCATAACCTGGACGTGATCAAATGCGCCGACTGGGTGATCGATCTTGGCCCGGAAGGCGGACGCGGCGGCGGACGCATCGTGGCCGAGGGCACGCCCGAACACGTTATGATGGTTGACGCGAGCTACACCGGGCGCTATCTCCGGCAGGAGATCGAACGGGCGCACGTATGACGAATTTGGTCCCGGCGAAGGGTCGCTCCAGCATGATTTCGTCCCTCCGGCCGACGGCTGCGGGAAGAATCCTCGTTTTTTGCCCAAAAACGGAGAAGCCTGTCACCCCAAATCTTTAATACGGGCGTTTCTTGCTTCACGGGCGGCTTTTGTATATTGAGCCACGTTTTTCCCCAAATTTTCATGCCATGCGGGGGTCGTGAGCCTCACTCTCCAGGATCACCGCATCACGAGTCACAAATTCGGGAGACCTGATCATGGACCGGTTCAATCAACTGAAGAGCCTGGTTGAAGGTTTCGAAAAGGACTTCGAGAAGTTCTACGTGAAACATAACAAAGCCGCCGGCGTCCGTGTCCGCAAGCACATGCAGGAGCTTCGTTCGCTTGCGCAGGACATTCGCGTCGAGGTGCAGACGCTGAAGAGGGACGACGACGAAGGCGGCGAGTAGAACCCATCACATATATGCCCAGCGTGTCGTGCCAACCGAGCAGGACAAGCGCGGAGCGACAACGCGGCCTATACGCGGTAGCTTCTAGTTTCGCATCCTTTCCGAAAGGCGGGTGTTGCGAAATCCGTGGAATACCTTCCGATCGGGCGATTGAGCGTGCATCGATTCCTTGTGATCGGCATGCTCAACCGCCCGAGTTCTTTCTGATCCCGCAATGCAGGTTCATGCCATGCCGCGCACGCGCTTTGATCGGCACAATCCGCACGCATCGTTCACCGAGGGGCGCGGGATATCGGCCGCCGCCGCAATGCTGGTCCTGGCCGCGATTCTGGGCATGCAGGGCTGTGGCGCCGACAAGGAGCCACCGCGCGAACCCGGCCCGGATACGATCGCGGTAACCAGAAGCGACGGCGGGACCTACTCCTATCAAGCCGCGCCCGGCAACAGGCTGGACACGCTGATCCGCCTTCCGCTGCCCAACGGCGACACGGCCCTGATCGTGATGACCATGCGGAACGACAGCACCGCCCCCGCCTCCGCGCGGGCCGACAGGCTGCACGCCCTGACACGCGAGGCCGGCACGGGAGCCAATATCCCCGAAGCCGGCGGTTATGCCGAGACCTATACGGACTCGATGCAGTGGTGTACCGCCTACGACGTTCGCGACGTGACCGGCGATCGTTTCCCTGAACTGGTGCTGAGCCTGGACGCAGGAGGCAACGACGATATCGCAACGCATGGAATGGCGATATACGGCCTGCAAAAGGGTCGATTCGGACAGATCTTCCGCGCGGATCACGGCGCACCGGCATTCATGCCGATGCCGCCGGCAGGGCAGAACGCCCTGGCAATCCACAATGAGCTGTGGCCGGCTTTTGCCTCACATGCCGAGGCCGTTTCCTATCTCGACGATATCCTGCTGTACCGAGGCGACGCGTTCGTAAGCGTTCGCACGGAGCGCACCGCGCCGTTCATGGAGCAGGCCGCAACATACCTGGAAACGTATCGCGGGCTGCGCGAGACCTACCGTGCCGACACTCTGCGCCCGGCAGGCGATTCGGTTGCGGCATCGGACACCGACTCGGCCGCCGTTGCCGACAGCTCGGCCAATCCCGGCTCGCATCCGCTGTTCACGGCCTCGGCAATGGTGTTGATCAGCTACGGCCGCGCGGGCGAGCTTCGGTTGGCCCGCGCGTTCTGGGTTTCCGAACGCGACTATCTCCGCAAACGTATCCCCGCCGACCAGTTCACCGAGCTGCTGGGAATCTATCAGCGCCAGGTAGGGGCCTGAACGGCTTGCCCAAAGCCCGGCAATCGCACGATCCGGTACGATGAGCACACCCAAGCGCATCAAACGTCGCCCAGCCCCCGGCGGGCCGTCCGCTGGAATCAGCGCGCAGCGCCGCCAACGGCGACGCAGGCTGTATCTGGCCGGCATCGCCGTGCTGGCAATACCCGTGATGCTTCTCGGTTACGGGCTGCTGCAACACAGCGTGCTGCATCAACGCGTGGACGCAACGGTGGAACGCACGGACATGTTTGTAAAGGCCGGCGAGCATATCCAGGTGGATGTGGTGAACGCCTGCGGCGTGGACGGAATGGCAACGCAGTTCATGGAGTTTCTGCGAGCCCGCAAGTTCGACGTACCGGAGTACAGCACATCGAAACGACGCGAACCGTTCTCGAAGGTTATCGATCGCGTTGGCGATCCCGAATCGGCCCGGAAGGTGGCGTATGCGCTTGGCATCGCCGAGAACCGGATCGAATCCGGCATCGACAGCACGCTGTATCTGCGCGCAACGGTGGTGATCGGCATGGACTATCGAACGTTGCGCCCGCTGAAGTAGCGAATCGCGATCCGATGGCAACACTCACGAAATGGAAATGATGGCAACGACACGAAAGCGTATCAACGAAGGCGGCGAGGCTCTTGCACGGCAATGTGCCGAGCTGATGCTGACCAAGAAGGCGAAGGATGTGGTGATCCTCGATATCCACGCCCTTACCGACATGGCCGATTATTTTGTGATCGGCTCGGCCGACAGCGACACGCAGTTGCGTGCCATTGCCGACGCCGTGCACGACGGTCTGGCCGAGGAAGGGGTAAAACCCTACCGCAGCGAGGGCTGGCAGGGCGGGCAGTGGATCATTCTGGACTTCGTGGAAGTAGTGGTGCACGTGTTCTACCGCGAGGCGCGGGAGTTCTACAAGATCGAACGCCTGTGGGCCGACGCGCCAATCGAACACGTTACCGACGAGCTCGACACCGAATAGTTCTCGCGGCGACGCCGTCGCTGGACGGCTACACTGCGCCGCCTGTACCGATCGCATTTCCCGATGAAGCTCTTGCTGCTGCGGTTGCTTCGCGACGCTCTGCGGGCAATCGGTGCGCCGGAAAGTGTGCCGATTGTGCTGGAACATCCGAAGGCGCCGCACCCGGGCGACGTGGCCACGCCCGTTGCGTTCGCGCTGGCGCCCATCATGGGCCGGCAGCCGGCAGCGCTGGCGCACACCATCGCGGAAAGGCTGCGCCTGAACACGCCGGCTGACACGGGTTGCGTACCATTGGGCGACATCGGCGTCAGCAACGGCTTTGTCCACGTCACGTTCTCGCCGGACATCATCCTGCACCGGCTGAGCGAATTGATCGGCTCCGATATCCCCGCAAACGTGAGCCTGCCACCTCTGCCTCAGCTTCCCGATTCGATTCTGTTCCCGTTGGCCACCGCGCGCGGAATCCTGCGCCATGCCGATTCGCTGGGCATCGTTGCTCCCCTGGGCACATCGCTGGCTCCGCTGGTGTTGCCGCAGGAGCTTGCCGTGGCGCACGCACTGATCGACCTCGCCGAACAAGGCACATCAACCGAAACGCTGCGCGAGCTCGCCGAGGCGCTGGCGGACTTCATGCGCACATGTCGCGTGGTTGCCTGCGCTTCCCCGCTTCGCGAGGCACGCCTGCGACTGCTTGCCGCCGTGCCCATCGTGTCCGTTGTCTGAGCGCCGCGCAACGATCCGGCCGCCCGCGCAACGACGCACAACACGGCGGCACCTGCTTGAACACAATGCTCCGGGTTGGCCGCCGCGTAAAATTTCCGGCGGACGTGACAGGTGAATCGTGGATGTGTTGGATGCACGGCACGCGCGCAAATCAGGCAGTGAAACGGTCACCAACCTCGAACACCCAGTGCTCGCGGGGTTGCAGCATGTGGACCTCGGCCGATAAACCACCCGTGGCAACTGTCAGCATCAGGAAGTGAAACGGCCGAAGCGTACCGCGGTGGTATTGGTCGTAATCGTAGCGGCGATCAGGGTCCACCGAAACCTCCCGCCGCGGGCCGCCGCCGCCGCCGGTGATCACGAAGCTCTTCCCGTCCTTTGCAAAACGCTCGTAGGAGTGAACGTGCCCGGACAGGTACAGCCGGGTTTTGCGGGCCGCGAGAAACCGCGGCGCATACTTCTGCTCCACGGTGTCCACGTTCTCGGTGCCGGCCATGTCGCTGTTGGTGTACGGTGGATGGTGCGAGGCCACGATCACCGTATGCACGGCGGGATCGGCGTCAAGAGCCGAGAGTGCCAGATCGTAGCGGCTTTCCTGCCGTTCGATGGCCCGACGGTTCAGGCGGTCGAAGTTGGAGTCGAGCGTTACCAGGGCCACCCCGCCCAGCCGGGTGACCCCGTGCATGCGGTCGCGCTGGTGCGGAAACCGCGCGCAGAAATTGGCAAGCGAACGGCCGATATCCCCGCCATCGTAATCGTGGTTGCCAAGCATGCCGAGCGTTGGGATTGCCGCCTCGCGAATCGGCGCCATGATCCGATCGAAGTACGCCCAATCCTCATCGTCGCCGCTTACAACCTGATCGCCGACAATCAGCAGCATGTCCGGCCGTTGGGCTGCAATCGCTGCCAGCACCGCCTCACGCTCCGCATCGTTCTGCCGCCGCCCCAGGAATCGCTGCTCCAACAGCCCCGTGCGTTGTGTATCGCCCACCACCGCGATCCGTTTCGGGGCAACACCATCGTCCCAGCAGCAGGCCTCGGGTGGCGCCTCCGGCTGGCGCGAAAGCCCGCCACAGGCCGCAAGGCCACTGCCCCCGGCAAGCGCCGCCAGGCCAAGTGTTCCAAGGAATTCGCGTCGGTTGATCATTGTTTCGCACGGACGGTGTTACGCGTCCTCGGTTTTATCACGGGCCTGCAACGCGGCCAGCCGCTGCCTCACCGGGCCGCGCCATCAGCGCACCGCATGCCCCGCTCGGCCCCACAATTTACCCGCCGGCGCAGTGAGCGGCAACGGCACATCTCCTTTCGGCACTGACACCGCGCCGCGCCGTTCGTGACGGCGTGGCCAGTTGGCCGGGCAAGATTGCACGGCCGTGCCGTTTGTACACGGTATCGCTTGCGCCGTATCTTTGGGGTCCAACAACGCGCCCGTAGCTCAGGTGGATAGAGCAACAGCCTTCTAAGCTGTGGGTCGCTGGTTCGAGTCCAGCCGGGCGTGCACATGTCGGCGGCCCGTCATTATCGGCGGGCCGCCGATCGCGTTTCAGCCGGGCAGTGCGCCGCACCATGGGCTCAATCGAATCGGCGGAGCACACTCACCCCCATCTTCAACACAGGCCAAGGTTCATCTTCCATTCCGCTCACACGCGGACCGTGGGGCAACCCGGCGCCGCGATCCGCTGGCATAACAGTGGATCGCCGGTTACAGTCCTCGGTGTACATGGTGTTCAGTGTGTTGTCCTCAATGCGCATCGCATAACACCTGGCTACACGATCTGGAACGCACCGAGAAAATCCTCGCCACGACAGGATCCACGCGAACGGCGTGTCGCGCGATGTCCAAATCCACCGCCCCAGTTCCTCTTATTGGGTGATGGCCGAATGGCCTCCCGAATCTCATCCGCTGCCAATCCCCTTTGAGCCATTTGCAATCGCTACCGACGGATGCCCGCTGGCGTTCTTCGTGCCGGAGGCATTGCCTGTTTGGTAACGTAAGGGGCCAGCAGATGCCGTGAGATCGGAACGTCACACATCATTAAAGGAAGGAATCATGAAGACCATGCACAACACGCTCCGCGCCACCTGGGCCGCGCTAATGCTCGCGGCTGCGGTTCTGTTCGTCACGAACACCACCGATGGCGTTGCCCAACAGTGTTGCCATGTCAACATCGAGAACACATCGGCATGCGTGGCCGAGATCTGCGTCACGACCGGCGCTGGCACCATTTGCAACTTCGTTGCAGGCGGCGGCATTGGCGCAATCGGCATCCCCTGCGGTGCAAACCCACTGGTCACCGTCACCGATGCCTGCGGCATCAAGACGGTTATTCCGCTGGGCGGCTGTATCTCCCCGGTAAGGCTTCCAGGTGGATGCTGCGTTCAGGTGTGCCTGCAGAAGAACGCAAACAACTGCTGGACCGTACGGATTACACCGGTCGCAGGCGCGTGCAACTGCTAAATCATCGCCCTCAATGAGCTGGTTGGGAGGCGCCTCCCAACCAGCTCATCCCAAAGCGCCTGCACCGAATATCCATCACACACCAGTCACATATCAACCTCCCCAAAACCATGTGTGGGACAGGTAATTCTCGTAGCTTCGGGCGTGTGCCGATTGCCCCAGCAATGCATCTCGCGCATGGCCGGTAGCCTGGGCCGCCGCCCGTACCGCAACACTGAACAACCCCTCCGCATCAACGCTCCAACCGATGAAGCTTCAGATTGTAGAACTGCATTACACGTCGCGGCCAGCGCTGGATGTTGCCGCCATTGCCGCGCGCGCCGCCGAGATCCTGGCGGGCGCCGTGGATGCGCCGCGGCCGTTGCCGGAGGCCCCCGGCGTGCAACTGCTGGTACACGCAGCCGCCGCAACCAACGACGACGGCACAACCACACCGGTGCAAACCGCCCTGCTGCATCACAACTCGCCGGCGAATGTGGAGCATTATGCCAACGAGATTCAGCAATCGTGGCAGTGCCCGGATGCCGAAACCCTGTTGCGTGCTTCCACGGGCGCGGTGATCGTGGCCGAGCTGATGGCAACATCCGTTGCCCCGGCCGAACGGATGCGGCTGTTCCACGGTGTGCTGCAGGCGGTCATCGAGCTGGCCGAACCGCACGTGCTGGTGTTCCGCCACTCGCAGCAGGTGCTGGCGCCGGCCACGTATATGGAAGCCGCAGGCAGCAGCCCTGCCCAACGCCCCGGCGCGGTGAACGTGCGCTACTTCCAGCTTGGCGACACCGCCGACGAAATGGTGATGGATACACGTGGCCTGGATGCCGTGGGCCTGCCCGACCTGCAGTGCCACTTTCGCCTGCTGAAACCGGCCGAGGTGGCGCGCGTGCTGTTCAACACGGCGATCTATCTGGTGGAAAGTGGGCCGGTGATCGAAAGCGGCCACACGGTGCCCGGCATCGGCCTGAACGCCCGGATGGGCTGTCGGTTCGAGGATTCGTTGCTGGGGCCGGATCGCCCGGTGATCGATCTGGACCCAGGGCCGCCCTTCGCCGCCGGCAAGCCGATGTAGCGCGCTGTTGCGGGCCACAACCGTACTTCACAGGACATCCCCGACACATTGATGAGCCAGCCACCCGAAAATTCGGTGCAGCCGGAAACGCCTGCGGAATGGCGCGCGTGGTTGCAGACGCATCATTCCACAAGCCCTGGCATCTGGTTGATTATTCACAAGAAGGCCTCCGGCAAACAACGGCTCGATTACGGCGAAGCGGTAGAGGAAGCCCTGGCGTTCGGGTGGATCGACAGCAAGCCGCGCACACTCGACAACCAGCGATCGATGCGGTGGTTTACGCCACGCAAGGCAGGCTCCGGTTGGTCGCGGCTGAACAAGCAGCGCATCGAGCGCCTGATCGCCGACGGTCGGATGGCGCCGCCCGGGCTGGCCAGGATCGAGGCGGCAAGGATGGATGGCTCGTGGGAAGCGCTGGATGCAATTGAAGCCATGGTGATCCCCGAGGACCTGGCTCGTGCGTTTGCGGCCAACCCGCTCGCTTGCGACAACTTCAACGCTTTCCCGCGCACTGCGAAACGTGTGATACTGGAATGGATTTCCAACGCCAGGCGACCGGAGACGCGCGCGAAACGAGTGGCCGAAGCCGTGGAGAAAGCGGCACGGAACATCCGCGCGAACGAGTGGCGACCAACGAAGTAGCCGGCAGATCCGCGTCCGCAACGCAACGTTGATGCCTGGGCCACGATAACGACGCGCGCATAGTGGCCCCCGATGTTCGATGATTCACGATGGCGCGTACATCGCCCGGCAAACCGTACACAGTAACGGGCGGCGCAAGCCGACGCCATCTGGCAGGGTTGACGCACACGGCATAACACGTAAACACAATACATACAGGAAGGAACACGCCGACATGGCTATCGATCGCAAGGCGCTGAAACAGGAATACAAGGAAATGAAGCACCCGATGGGTGTGTACTGCGTGCGCAACACGGTGAGCGGCAAGGTGCTAGTTGGGATCAGCACCAACGTAACCGCGATGCTCAACCGCCACAAGGCGCAGCTTGGAATGGGCGGGCACCCGATCACCGCACTGCAGCAGGATTGGAAAAGCCTGGGCGCCGAGGCTTTTGCCTTCGAGGTGCTTGATACGATCGAGCCGCGCGATACTCCGGGCTACGACCCCGCGGACGATCTCCGTGTGTTGGAAACGCTCTGGCTGGATCGCCTTACTCCATACGGTGATCGCGGATACAACGAGCCACCAAAGGGCACGGCGTAGGCGCGCCGAATCCTTGGCCCGCACGCCCGCCATCAACGTGGGCGTGCAGCATGGCAATGCACATCAACACGAACAACCTTACGAGAATGGATATCAACAATCCGGTTGTGAAGCTCTGCGCCGAAGGGATGCAGGCCGAAACGGAAGGGAACCGCGACCTGGCGCGCGATCTGTTCCAGCAGGCCTGGGATGCCCGCACCAACGATTACGACGCATGTGTTGCCGCGCACTATCTGGCGCGCCATCAACCGACACCGGAGCAGACGCTGCACTGGAACCAGTGTTCGTTGGAACATGCGGACCGTATTGAGGATGGCAGCGTTGCCGGATTCTTTGCATCGCTGCATCTGAATGTAGGGCACTCGTACGAGGAGCTGGGCGATCGCGATGCCGCGCGCAGGCACTACGATCTGGCGCTGGCGAGCCTTGAGGACGTTGAACCCGGGCCATATGCCGCCATGGTGTGCCGAGGTGTGGAGAACGCAATGCAGCGCATCCACCAGACAATCTGAGCTGCCGCCATCGAAACATGCAGCGCCCGCCTGCGTACACGGGCGCTGCATAATCGTTTGGAGGACATCATGAATAACACACCGCTGTATGTATCTGCTGGAACCACACGCAGCATCTGGCAGACGTACACGATCTTCTCGGATCATCTGGAACTGGCCACACATCTTGGCACCATCAATATTCCATTCGATGCGATCGAGGAAGCGCGCGTTGACGATTCGGACGTAAAGGGGCTGCTGCACGGCAACCTGAAGCTGAGGAACTTCCGGCCGGCGTTGAAGATCGATTGGGCGAACCTGACCGAACACGTCGTGCTGGACAAGTCAACCGGCACGATGCACCGCATATTGTTCACGCCCGAGAATCCGCGGGCCTTTGTGGATGCATTAAACCAGGCGATGGCCGCATGGCGCGCGCGCACCTAGCGGCCTGTTGAAATGCCTATATGCTACAGGCCCTCAGGCTGTTCAACAACGGTCGGCGGCAAGGCGGCCGTGCGGGCCAGTGCTGCTGATGCAATTGTTCAACAGCCTGCTAGTGCCGCCCGCGCGCAACGTTGATCATATCCACGACAATCGGTGGAACCAACCGGCGCATGGTTCGCTTCAATCGCCGCGACCGTGATGACTTGTCGCGAATGTGTTCGCCCGGACGGGCACGAAACAATGTGCTGTGCCCGTCCGCCTGTTCCCCCGACGCAATTTCATGAGCCGGCCGGCCGTTGGAGTAGTAGTACAACGCAAGCGATTTGCGCGTACGCCCTTGCGGACAGCGCAGCGGATCCGGATGGCCGTGATAGGAGAAATCGGTGGTTGTAAAGATCACGCACCGATTGAACAGCGGCGCGATGCGGCGCTGGCAACCGGACATCGCGGTATCCCACAGCTCGAGATGGCCGTTGTAGTCATCCAGCCATTCCCGGTTCAGATACAGCAGGAGGTTCAATCGCCGATCCAGGCGCAAGCGCGGATGGTAGTTGAAATCGGCGTGGACATCCAGATAGCCGCCAGGCTCGATTTGATGCAACCCGCCGCCCAGCAGATGCGGATCGGGAATCAAGCCATCGATGTCGGTAAGGCGTTCCAGAAAGTCAATGAAGGTGGCGCCGTTGAGCTGGGCAATGACGTCGCGCACGAAAGGGTTCATCACACCTTCGTCGCTCAGTTGCAGCTTTACCTCGTGATCGGCATCGAACCGTGTCCATGCGCGCGTGCCGGGTTCGGGAAACGCATTCAACAGCCCTTCGGCGATTTCGGGCGCAAGAAAATCATCGATCACTACATGCGGGAACGGTTCGTTTGCGGCATACAGCGCGCGGTGCGCGGCGGCGCGCTCCCGGAGAACGGCGGCATCGAAAATTTGCTCCATGGCGTTCGCGGTGGATTGAGTGATTGAGTGTGGATGTGCACGCTGGGTTCTCGGATTTGGTATGTCGGATGATATGTGTCGTAACTGACGGCAGCCAATGTATCGGGCGGGCCAACGGAGCGAAACGGAAAAATCCCGCCCCTGCGGCGCAGCCTTGATTGCCCTGCCACCGCGCCACCGCACACCGGCCCTCCCCCTCCGCGACATCGCGCATGTGATTGTGCGCAATCGTTCCCTATCTTTCCCAAAATCATCGAAACGATCATGAGCGACATTTCACAGTACAACCAGCACGTGGAACGCATGGGTCCGGTGCTGCATGAACTCCTTGCAAACACCGGCGCACGCGCAACATGCGTGCTGGACGGCAACCGCAACACGCTTGCCAGCGCCGGAGCCAGCAACGAACTGGAACGGGCGGTGGAGCTGGCCCAGGCAACACTGGCTGCTGCGGAGGACTACCCGGACGGCGAGGATTTTCCCGTGGTTGGGACCAATGGAGCGCTGAGCGCCCACGTATCGTCGGTACGCGACCGGTTGGCGCTTGCCATCGTGTACGACGCCGATATCTCCCTGGAGCTGATTACCACCAACGCCAGGCGTGCCCGTGCCGAACTGCAGGACATCGCCGACGAGATCCTCAGGTTGGCGGGCGCCGAGGCCGACAACGTGCTCCCGTTGCTGGAAAGCTGAGGCGCCGCACCCAGGACGGCCTGATGTACCATGCTCACAATTACATTTCACCGTCAGGCTGATGGCTCGGTCGTGTCGCGATACGAACGAGCCAACGGCACCGCCACGTGGCAACGGCAACAGGAACCCAGGGCTTCGTTCTTCGTGATCCACGATCTGGAGCACTACGCAGTGGAAACCATCCTGCGGTGCAACCGCGGCTTTTATGGACTGCTTGCCGAGGGGTGGGATATTTCGGACTTCGGTTCCCCGTGGCCGCGTGGCCCGCTGCCGGCCGAGGCGCTGATCCCGGAGCTGATCGTGGGCTTCCTGGACGCCGAGCGAGGCGCCGGATGCACATGGACTGCCGCCGACCTGAACGAAAAGCTTGCCGCGTACTTCGCCGAACGCGGCGGCATGGCGCACACGCCAGTGGAGGATGCGCAGCTCCGGGACATCCGTGCCTGCGCTGCCAGGCTGGCTGAAACCTGGGCCGCGCTGCCGCAAGGCCAGGCGCTTACACTTCACATCCCTTCCCACGGAACATCACCCGAACAGCCGGTAACGGGCAGGCCCCGATGAGCCGGTTCGCGCATTCCACCCATGCGAACCGCTGCGCCGGTGAAAAACAGACCCCAATACAGACCATGGATATAGGACGCATTAACTATCGCAAGCTGAATCCAGCGGCCATCCGCGCATTGGCCGAAGCCGGCTCGCATGTTGGCTCGATCGACGAGCGCCTGCGCGCGCTTGTGGAGGTGCGCGTTTCGCAGATCAACGGCTGCGCGTATTGCGTTGACCTGCACGCCCACCAGGCGCGCGAGGCCGGCGAGAACAATCAGCGCATGGATTGCATCGCCGCCTGGCACGAGAGTCCATTTTTTGATGCACGCGAGCGGGCCGCGTTTGCGTGGGCCGAGAGCCTTACCTCCATTGCCACGACACATGCGCCCGACGATGTCTACGAGGCATTGAAGGCGAACTTCACCGACGCGCAGATCGTGGATCTTACGCTGATCATCTCGTTCATGAACGCATGGAACCGGATAGGCGTCGCGATGCGCCTGCGGCCAACCCCGCGCATCGCGGAGGGCGGCAGCAACACATGACAGCCCCACCCGCCACGCCGGTGCCGGTAATCGTGTTGCCGGGAATGGACGGAAGCGGGCTGGGCCTGGAGGCATTTACCGAAGCAATGGGTGCGGGGTTCGAGGTGCGCACGGTAGCGTATCCGCCCGGCCAGCCGTTGGGCTACAGCGGCCTTGAATTGATTGCGCGCGCCGCGCTGCCAGCCGCGGGCCGCTATATCATCGTTGCCGAATCGTTCTCCGGCCCGCTGGCATTGCGCATTGCGTGCTCGTCCCCGGCAGGCCTGGCGGGGCTGGTTCTGGTGGCATCGTTTGCCCGCGCGCCGCTGCAACTGCTGATCCGCGTGCGCTGGCTTCTGCGTGTTGTGCCGGCAGGCATGTTGCGCTGGGTTGTGCGCCGGCCCAGCCTGTGGCGGCATTACCTGACCGGCCGGCGCGCCTCCCACCAGTTGCACGCTCAGTTGGGCCAGGCCCTGCGGGCATTGCATCCCGGGGTTGTTCAGGCCCGGCTGACAGCGTTGGCGGGCGTGGACGAGCGGCACGCCGTGGCGGGCATCGGTGTTCCGATGCTGTATCTTCGTGGCACGCACGACCGCGCAATTCCCGCTGCGGTGGCCAACACGATCGCGGCGGCCGCACCCGACTGCCGCGTTGTTGACGTTGCAACACCCCATCTGCTGTTGCAGATGGCGCCGGACGAAGCCGCCGAACACATACGCGGATTCGCCGGGCACTGTATCGCGATGCCCGGCACGGCATAACCAGCGCAACCGCGCGGCTTGCCAACAACGGACGCGATATCCACATATGAATTCCATTTGCCGGCATCCCCGGCGGAGTTATGCCGTATGAATCTTGAATGCAGCCATATCCTGCTTGCGACTTCCAATCTCGACGCAGCACGCGAATTCTACATCGACACACTCGGGTTTCCGTTGATCGAGGAACACGAACGCTCGTTCGCATTTCGTGCGGGCGCGGTGCGCTTCAGCGTGATGCCGGGCGGCCAGATCGTGGACTCCGATGCCAGATTCGGACCCAACACCACGGTGATGCTCCGTACCGATAATCTTGATGCGGCAATCGCCGAGCTTCAGGCACGCGGCGTGGTATTCCTTGAGGATGTTCAGGAGGCCCCGGGCTTCATGCGCCATATTGCCTTTGCCGACCCGGACAACAATCTGCTGTTCCTGGCGGAGTATCAGCGCGACCCGCTGCTGCCGGCATAACGCACCGATCTTCCGATGAACGATCGCACCCGACCCGTTATCAAGGCGCTTGGCCCTGCATTGCTGGATGACTATCTGGGATTTTTCGATACCGAGGCGTTCGCGGACAATCCCGGTTGGGCATTCTGCTACTGCATGTTCCATCATGCTCCGCATCACTGCGAACGCTGGACCAACCGGACATCCGAACAGAACCGCGAGGCCGCAATCCAGCGCATCACACGCGGCGAGCTGCACGGTTACCTGGCATATGTGGATGGCCGCGCCGTTGGGTGGTGCAATGCCGGGCCACGTGCGCTGATGACCACACTCGAGGCCGGCAAGGACGATCCCGCCGAGCGGATCGGTTCGATCGTATGCTTTCTGGTGGCGCAACCGTATCGTGGGCAGGGAATTGCCCGCATGCTCCTGCACGCTGCAATCGAAGGGTTCCGGCGCCAGGGCATGACGTACGCCGAAGCATACCCGCGAAAGGTCGTGGCCACCGATGCCGACAGGCATCTCGGCACCATGGAGATGTATCACAACGCGGGCTTTGAGCCCATCAGCACCAATGGCGACGGAAGCTGCGTGATGCGCCTGTATTTGCGGACGCCGGCCATGTGATTTGAATGTGGCAACACATGCCTGGACGCAAGCGCCTGCGCCTTGCACCACATGCCGATTCGTGCGTAGGTTCGCCGCCAATCGGTACGCGCTACGGCAGGCACATCGCGCGTTCTTCCATCTCATCGGCAACATCCACGCGCATGAACGAATCCTTCACCTGCCCGGTATGCCAGGCTACGGTTCCGGCCGGGGCCCGGGCCTGCCCGGAGTGTGGCGCCGATGAACATACCGGCTGGAACGAACAGGCCGCCTACGCTCACGTGTTGGACGAGGATCCGGCCGTGACCGGCAACGCCGTGGACGATACCGGCGTCAACTTTTCCAACTGGCTGCGCCGCAACGCGCAGGCGATTGGCATCTGCCTTGCAGCGCTTCTGCTGTTCCCATCCACACTCATCTACTTCCCATCGAGCATGCTTTGGGTTGCCGTTGCCTTCGTTGCCGTTGTCGCGATTATCTACGTGCCCAAATGGATGGCCAATCGCGAACCCTCCGGAACCGGCACGCGTGACTCCTCGGCGCGCGGAGGGCGGGCCGCGCAGCGACTATTCGACGATCTGGTACGCCAGGCCCGAGGCGATCGGGCGCTGGCCCAGCGCCTTGTTGACTACGAACAGCGGCGCAATCCGCACCTGACACCGGCACAACATGTTCGCAATGCGATAGAACGCCTGGAACACGATCGCCGACGTTGAGCGCGCCCACATCCATGACGCCGCGCACCGATGACGGCGCATTGCGAACAACGAAGCAACCACACAACGATCCGTTGAGTAGTAAATGAGTAGCCGCGCCGTTGGCGCAGCCCGTATGTTGCATCCGTGAATGTCGGCGCCAGGCCCGGACGGGGTTCGGGTACCGGATGCCGGCATGGTATCAGCGAATCATGGTTGTGCCTACCTCGCCATGGTTCACCACATATGTTCAGTTGGCGCTGCCGAACCTGTCGCGGGCAATCCTACCCTGCCGATGCGAAGGGTTTCGGCACGACGATTCGGATCACCCTTCAACGAAGGACCAATCAGGCGGAATCGCACCGTACGCGATTCCGCCGTTCATTTTCCCAGCACCACGCGCATCAATCAACGTATCAGCGTACATTTGGGGCTGGCTGCCGGGCCAGATGTCCGGAGCATGGCGCACACATTTCCATTGCATCCACGGCATGCACGACCGCATACAGCTTGGGCTTCAATTCGATCCGGATCTGTTGCTGCGCGATCTGCGGCTTGTGGAGCAATCGTCGTGGATCGACCATTTCGTAACGCAGAACTACGAGGGCTCGTGGAGCGCCGTGCCGCTGCGCGCGCCGGCGGGCGAGCATCATCCCATCCGGATGATTTATCCCAATCCATCGTGCCGCGATTTTGTTGACACCCCGCTGCTGGAACAATGCCCGTATTTCGCCGCGATCCTTGCGGAGTTCCACGCGCCGCTGGAAGCCGTGCGCCTGATGCGGCTGGCGCCGGGATCGATCATCAAGGAACATCGCGACCACGAGCTTGGGTTGGAGTTCGGAACCGCACGCCTGCATATCCCCGTGGCCACCAATCCGGACGTGGAGTTCCTGCTGAACGGCGAGCGCGTGGTGATGAACGCCGGCGAGTGCTGGTATCTGCGCCTGAGCGACCCGCATTCGGTTGCCAATCGGGGCAACCAGGCTCGTGTGCATATGGTGATCGACGCGCGCGTCAACAACTGGCTGCTTGATATCCTTGGTGCGCGCGTGCAGGCTACTGATGCCGCGACGGTATCCGGCAGCGGCACAACACCGTAAACGAACAGGCATGCGAGAACCACGACCTCATGGCCGTCGGCGCGGCACGATCATCATCGGCACGCTTGTGACGGCAGCAATTATCGGCGGGATTGCGTTGATCGGCACCGCCGATGCACACCGCGACGGCACGTATGCAATCGCCGGCACAATACTGCTGGCGGCGGCGGCGTACCTGATCCGGCCCATGCTGTACGAGGACTAAGCCCGTGTACGATGGCCGTTGCGCGCCCAACCGGCGCTCTGCTTCATCAACTCGCAACCCAAACCCTTCCGAGCGATGAGCGCCTCGCCAACCAACACCGCAACACCGCAACCGGGCACCATGGCTCTGCTGCCATGCCCGGCCTGCGCCCACCCGTGTTCACCCGCAGCGCACGCCTGCCCGCAATGCGGCCACCCGCTTGCCCCGCAGCAGCAGGGTGGGCTGAGCGAAACCATATTCGGCCACATCCTGACACAGTCATCGATGAAGGTTGGGATGTGCCTTACGCTGCTGGGCTTGATGAAGGTGGTTGAAGGCGTGAACTCGGTGGCAACGTTTGCCGACGAGCTTCTGGGCATCAACGCGGTGCTGTTCATTGTCAGCAGCGGGCTTACGTTCCGGGCCTTGAAGGCCCCAACGCCGGAGATGCAACGCTCGCGCGGCCGCGTTGCCGACGCCGTGTTCACCACCGGCCTGGTGCTGCTGGCGGCCATCTGCGGCATCATCGCGGTACAGATTCTGTAACGCACCCTGGCCGGGAACGGCTCACCAACCAGGGTACGCGGTCACGGCGTGATCACGGCATCGCACCGGCATGCGCAATGCCGCTCAGGCAACTACCATGCCCGCCGCAACGGTGGTGTTTTCCACCTCATCCACCAGAATGAACGAACCGGTGTGGCGATTGCGGGAGTATTCCTGGCAGACGATCGGCGCGGCAAGCCGCAGGCTGAGATGGCCGATATCGTTGCGTTCCAGCCGGCCCCTGGCATCGGCCCGGGCGCCGGTTTCGATGTCCAGCCGGTGCGCGATTGCGCTTACGATGCACGGCGTGGTGAACCCCAGGCTGCGCAGCAGGTAACGGTTGCCGGTTTCCAGCGGGCGCTCGCCCATCCAGCAGATCCTGGCATCAACGGCGCCTGTAACGCGCAGGTCGGCATCGATGGCCGCGATGATGTCGCCGCGCGCAACGTCCACGTCGCCATCCAGCCGCAACGTTACCGACCGAGGCGCGGACGCGGCATGCAGCGGCCCGCCGCCAAGTTCGATTGCGGCGATGCGGGCGTGTTCGCGCGAGGGCAACACGATCACGCGATCGCCGGCGTTGAGCCTGCCACCCACCATGCGCCCGGCATACCCACGATAGGCGGGATCGGCTCGCGGCGCCCGCAAGGCCCATTGCACCGCGAAGATGCCGGCCTCGTCCTCGGACGCGGTCGCCGGATTGGCCGATTCCAGATACTCCACCAGCGATGGCCCCGCATACCACGGCATCAACACCGAACGAGTAACCACGTTGTCGCCGCGCAACGCGGAGATGGGAATGCAAACCGGCCTGGCAATGCCTGCCTCGCGCGCCAGCTCGGTAAAGGCACGTTCAACCGCACGGAAGGCATCCTCACCGTACTCCACGGCATCCATCTTGTTGGCGCAGAGCACCACGTGCGGGATGCCAAGCAATGCGGCAATCATTGTATGCCGACGGGTTTGTTCAACGATCCCGACCCTGGCATCCACCAGGATCAGGGCAACGTCGGCATTGGAAGCACCGGTTACCATGTTGCGCGTGTACCGCGCGTGGCCCGGGGCATCTATCAGCACCAGCGGACGGTTGGCCGTGCGCGCGTATCGGTAGGCCACATCAATCGTGATCCCCTGCTCGCGTTCGGCCTTCAGGCCATCGGTAAGAAACGAGAGATCCACATCGGCGCGGCCGGTGCGCCGGCTGACCGCGGCAAGCGCGTCGAGCTGGTCGTCGGCGATGGAGCCGGTATCGTACAGCAGCCGGCCGATCAACGTGCTCTTTCCGTCGTCGATGCTTCCGGCGGTCACAATCTTCAGGGTTGGCAGCAACACGTCGCGGTCGGCAGCCGCCCATGTATCGGCAATATTCGTCATCAGAAATATCCCTCGCTCTTGCGTTCTTCCATCGATGTCTCGGAAACACGGTCGTCCAAACGTGTTTCGCCTCGTTCGCTGCGGCGCGCGGCGCGTATCTCGCCGATCACCGCATCAATCGTATCGGCCTCGGATTCCACGGCGGCCGTGCACGTCATGTCGCCAACGGTTCGGAATCGCACGCGCCGGCGCACAACGGCTCCGCCATCGACGGGGATAAACGGCGCGGTGGCAATCAGCCGCCCATCGCGCAGTATGCACTCGCGCTCGTGCGCGAAGTAGATCGAGGGCAGCGCGATGCGCTCGCGCCGGATGTAGTTCCAGATGTCCAACTCGGTCCAGTTGCTCAACGGGAACACGCGCACGTTTTCGCCGCGATTGATCCGGCCGTTCAGGATGTTCCACACCTCCGGTCGCTGCCGGCGGGGGTCCCATCGGCCGAACTCGTCGCGCACGGAAAACACCCGCTCCTTGGCACGGGCCTTTTCCTCGTCGCGCCGGGCGCCCCCGATGCAGGCATCGAACCGGAACTCGGCGATCGTTTCCAGCAACGTGTGTGTTTGCAGGGCGTTGCGCCCGGCGTTCGGCCCGGCGGGATCGGCCAGCCCGCGCCGCCTTATGGTATCGGCCACGCTTCGTACGATCAGCGTCTCGTCGATTGCCGCCACAAGCTCGTCGCGGAAGGCGATGGCCTCGGGGAAGTTCTGCTCGGTATCGATGTGCACCAGCGGGAACGGAAACCTGGCCGGCCGGAAAGCCTTCTCGGCCAGCCGCACCAGCGTAATGGAATCCTTGCCGCCGGAGAACAGAAGCGCGGGCCGCTCGAACTGCGCCGCGGCTTCGCGCATGATGTGGATTGCCTCGGCCTCCAGCAGATCCAGATGATCGCAACCCGCGTCGGCTGGCCGCGCGGTTGGCTGTATGTCGCTATTCGTCACGTCGGAGAATCCTTGCGTAGTGTTCGTTGTTGGTCGTCGCGGCGTACGTGCATGTGCCGGCCGCGATGTCACGTTGTAGCGTCGCCGGTACCGTGCCTGTGCAGTCCGCACTCGCGCGCGCTGCCCTGCTCCCACCACCAGCGACCGGAGCGCGGGTCATCGCCGGGCGCAACCGCGCGCGTGCATGCCGCGCAGCCGATGCTGGGATATCCACGGTCGTGCAGAACGTTGTACGGCACGGCGTACTCGCGGATATAGGCCCACACCTGTGCATTGCTCCACGCGGCCAGCGGCTGGCACTTCACCACACCGCGTTCGGCGTCCAGCTCGAACGGTTTCACAGTACCGCGTGCCGGCGACTGCTCCGCGCGCAATCCGGTAACCCAGCATTGCTGCCCATGCAGCGCGCGCGCAAGCGGCTCAACCTTGCGCACATGGCAGCACGCACGGCGCCACTGAACCGAGTTATAGAACCCCAGCGGACCTTGCTCGGCAACCAGTTGCTCCACACCCGCCCGCTCCGGAAACAGGATTGGCACCGTGATGCCATACCGCCGGTTGGTGCGCTCCAGCACCTGATAGGTCTCCTCGGGCAACCGCCCCGTATCGATGGTGACGATGCCGAACGGCAGCCCGGCGGTGCGAATCATGTGCGTGATGACCTGATCCTCGGCCCCCAGGCTTGTTGTAAACACCGTGGCCGCGCCAAAGGCCCGTGCCGCAAGGTCCAGGATCTGCTCGGGCTCCAGCCCATCGGCTTCGCCGGCCAGTTGTTCGATCTCTGCTGTTGTTATTGCCATTGTTCCACCATGTTCCCAATCCCGCGATTCATCGGTTCGCGGGTCATCCGTTCATTGTTCTCATTGTTCCCTTACGCCGCACGGGCCTGCGCCGCGATGGCGCCGGCACCGCAATGGCGTTATTTGCCGAATGCGCCAAGCGCGCCAACAACATTGCGCACGCTGATGATGCCAATCAGGATGCCGACCGCCAGCAGCATGTACCGCACGGGAATGCGGCGCGGCAGCCGGGCTGCAAGTGGCGCGGCCAACACGCCGCCGGCAATCAGCCCCAGATTCGCGCGCCAATCCTGAACGCCCACGGCAAACGCCAGCGTAAGGAAGCTGGCCAGCGTCACGAAAAACTCCACAACGTTCACGGTGCCTATGGTTTTCACCGGATCGCGACCGCGCGATATCAACGTTCCGGAAACAACCGTGCCCCAACCGCCGCCGCCAAACGAGTCCAGGAAGCCGCCCGCAATGGCAAGGGCCCCTTCGCGCTTGATTGGCCGCGTACCCTTCACGCCACGAATACCCTTCATCAGGATCACCAGGCTGAGCACCAGAGTGTAGGCGGCGACAATCAGCTTCAGCCACGGCCCCACATCCACCATCAGGCCCAACAGCAGCGCGCCGGCAACCGAGCCGATCACGCCAGGCAGAAGAATGGCGCGCAGCAAGCGCGTGTTTACGTTGCCACCGTGCCAGTGCGAGACGCCCGAGGCCAGCGTGGTGAACAGCTCCGATGCATGCACGCTTGTGCTCACCGCCGCGGGCTGCATCCCATAGGCCAGCAACAGCGTTGTGCAGCTAAGCCCGTAGGCCATGCCAAGCGCACCGTCGATCATCTGCGCAACAAATCCGGCGGCGGTGAAATACAGCGCGTCGCTTCCGGCAAACCCTCCGTTGCCGATCACCATGGCACCCACCACGCCGGCGGCAACCAGCAGGTAGGCGATGCGGTACAGGGTGCGGCGTGGCGAGCGCGCCAAGGGGCCAGGCTCCGTATGGCCTGGCGCGGTTTGCCCGGCCTCCGTTTGTTCCGGTACCGTTTGTTCCGATACCGTTTGTTCCGGTACCGCACTTCCATTATGCCGAGCCCCTCCGCGCCGCCCGATCAGCAATACCGCGGTGATCCAGTTCAGCGCCCGCACACGAGCACGGAAGCCGCCGCCCAGGCGCGTGCGTATCACACCAAGGTTTTCGATTGCGGTATCGATTTCATCCGGGATCGCGGCATCCAGCATCTCGCGCATGCGCCGTGCCATCGTGGGCGATTTACCGTTGGTGGAGATCGCGATCTTCAGATTGCCCTTGGCCACGATGGAACCCAGATAGAAATCGCACAGCTCCGGGCGATCGGCGGCGTTCACCAGCACGCCGCCAACACGAGCCTCGGCAGTGATTGCCGCGCTGAGTTCCGCATCGCCAACGGCGGTGATCACCACGTCGTGCCCTGCCAGATCGGTGCTTGCGTACGGACGCTCCAGCAGGCGCACACCGGCGTGCCGCCCGTGCAATGCCCGCACACCGGGGCCGATACGCGGCGCCACAACCGTAACGCTCATCGCCCGGTAGTTGCCCACCAGCATCCGCAGCTTCTCGGCGGCAACATCGCCACCGCCAACTATCAACACCCGCAACCGTTCCGGCTTCAAAAAGATTGGGATCAGCGGATTGCCCGCCTCCGGCGCCGTATCCAGCCCCTGGCCTGCATGTACTACAGAGTGCGCCATACTGCTCCCGCTTGCTGAGTACGCGCGGCCAGCACGCCGGCCATCGCGCCGTCGTGGAGGTATTGGCCCGGCGCCACGCGATGGCGCACAACCTCGCCCACGATAATCACCGCCGGGCTGCGCAGTCCGGCCTCGGCAACAATGCGGGGCATGTCGGCCACCTCACCTGTCGCCAGACGCTGCGCGGCCAACGAAACGTTCTGCACCACCGCGAACGGAAGGCTGTCGCGTCCGGCCAGCGAATAGGCATTCGCGATCTCGTCGATCTTCCCAATCCCCTTCAGGATCACAACGGTGGCATTCGAGCGCGCCGCCGTGTGCAGATCGGCAGGCACCGAACCATCGGCCGTTGTGGCCGTGATCACCCAGAAGCTCTCGGCCACGCCGCGCAGTGTAAGCGGAATGCCCGCGAACTGCGGGGCCGCGATTGCGCTGGTGATGCCGGGGACTACCTCGGCCTGGATGCCGGCGACCGCTAGGGCGGAAAGCTCCTCGTGCACCCGGCCGAACACGAACGGATCGCCGCCTTTCAGCCGCACGACATGGCCGTGCCGGCGGGCCGCCTCTACAAGCAGATCGTTGATCCCCTCCTGGCTGTACGAATGTTTCCCCGCGCGTTTCCCCACGCACATGCGCACCGCGTCGTCCGGCGCCAGGCGCAGCAGCTCGGGATCAACAAGCGCATCGTACAGCACGGCGTCGGCGCACATCAGCGCGCGGGCGCCTCGCAGCGTAACAAGCTCCGGGTCGCCGGGGCCAGCCCCCATAAGGGTAGCCCTGGGCCGTTTTGGTTCGGCACTGTTCAACATGAAATCCCTGTCTATGTGGCCGTGAGCGTTATGCCGCGGCCAGTGGTGATTGTTGTTCGGTTAATCGTTGTGGCGGCCATCAACATGCTCATCGGGGTGGGTGCCCCCCGTACCACGTTTCGCCCATTCAACAAATGCATGGGCGTCGGCGATGTACGCGGTCGCGAACTCCTCGGTGGGCTCCTGCGTTCGCAGGCGCAACACACCGGCCGCGAATCCATCGGCAAACGGATGCCGGCGTTCGGGCACTGTGTCGAACCGTTGGGCAAAGGCGTCGATGATGCCGCTCTGCGTATTGCAGGCAACATCCTCCCGCAGCAGCAACGCCTTCGCCGATGTAACCAGCGCCGAGTACCCCAGATAGATGGCATCGGCCCATTCACCTTCAGCCTGCAGCTCGGCCGCGGAACCCAGCTTGGCAGCGGCGTCGTCCAGAAGAATCGCAACCAGATCAACCACAACACCGGCGCACTCGCCCACGCCGATCGCCGGCACAAATGCCTGCTCCGACCCCCAGTCCACGAAGTCGCCGGGCAGAAGCGCGCCCAGATCGGCAAACGGCTTCAGCAGTCGCGTGAAATACGCACGGCCCTGGCGTTGGTAATACTCGATATAGGGTTCGTCCGGCGTGCCGTTCTCGATATAGTCATCCAGCACGGCACGCAGCGCATCCGGCGCGCGGCGGCTGGGCACCTTGATGATCCGCTCGGCCAGCCGGCCATTGCCGCTGCCCGTGGCACCGCCGCCAAGCATGACCTGCACGGCAGGCACCACCCGTTCGCCATGTTTCAGCGAGCTGCCATGCAGGCCGATCGCTGCAAGGCCGTGCTGGCCGCAGGAGTTCATGCAGCCGCTGATCTTGATGCTTGGCCCCTCGCCGAACAGGTATTGCGGATACTCGCCGGAGACCACGCGCTCAAGCTCCAGCGCCAGCGCCGTGCTGTTGGCGATACCAAGGTTGCAGGTGTCGGTGCCCGGACAGGCGGTGATATCGCCGGTAGTGCCAAAGCCATGCTCCCCAAGGCCCAGCCGTGCCAGCTCGTTGTGTAATGCCGGCAACAGTTCCGGCCGGATGAACTTCAGCAGCAACCCCTGATTCACGGTGATGCGGATGTCGTCGGCGGCGAAACGCTCTACAATGCCGGCCAGCTCGCGGGCCACGCCCGACGGGATGTTGCCAAGCGGCACCTTGATCTGTGCCGCCACATACCCCGGCTGCTTCTGTTGAAAAACGTTGGCCCGGCGCCAGGCCTCGAAGGCAACGGGATCGAGCGCCGTGCCGGCAATCTCGGTCGTCGCCAACGGAGGAAGCGAGGCTGGCGTCGTATCGGCCATCGATTCGTGGTCAACCATCACCGCCTGCTCCTTCAGCGCACGACGTTCCTGCTCAACCAACGCCAGCAGCGCATCCAGCCCGATCTTCTCGGCCAGATACTTCATGCGCGCCTTGTTCCGGTTGGTCCGTTCACCGTACCGATCGAACACACGCAGCAGCCCCTCGATGAACGGTATCAACTGATGTTCGGGCAGGAACTCGTGCGCGGCCCGAGCCACAACAGGCTGCGCCCCCAGGCCTCCGCCGATCACCACACGGAACCCCCGGACCTGCTCGCCGCCCTCGTGGCGGACACGCGGTATCAGGCCCACATCGTGTATGAAGGCATATGCCGTATCGCGCTCGCTGGAAGCAAAGGCAATCTTGAACTTCCGGCCCAACTCCTGGCAGACAGGATTCCGCAGGAAGTAGCCGAAGGTTGCGTAGGCGTAGGGGGTTACGTCGAACGGTTCGTCCGGATCGATACCGGCCGACGCCGACGCCGTGATATTGCGGACGGTGTTACCGCAGGCCTCGCGCAGCGTGATGCCAACCAAGTCCAGCTCGCGCCACACGTCGGGGGTGCGGCCCAACAGCACGTAGTGGATCTGAACATCCTGGCGTGTAGTCAGGTGAAGATTTCCGCTGGCGTATTCGTCGGCCACGTCGGCAATACGCCGAAGCTGTGCCGTGCTGATACGCCCAAACGGGAGCTTGATGCGGATCATCTGCACACCCGGCTGGCGCTGTCCGTAAATGCCGCGCGCAAGGCGATACCCGCGGAACCGTTCGTCGTCATCGCCGCCGCCGGTATAACTCGTGATGCGTGTTTGAAGCTCCACGATATCTCGCTGCGTTCGTGGGCCGCCGGTAATTTCGCGTTCCGAATATGTAGTCATGCCGTAGTTGTTTCCTGTTCGTGATGGCAGTTCCGTAAAAACAAAAAAGCCGTTCCATATGTGGAAAGGCTTCGGTGCCGAATGGTCTGAACAATGTCATCCCAGGCGCGTGAAATCCTTCCACGTTCGCAGGTGCCGACAGCAACAGCAGATGATTATGTTCGTCAGGGAACGCATGTTGATGTTTCCGAAAAATGTGTTCAACGAAACCCGCTACCCCCGGCATTTATTGCCGGGCGCACGCAAAGCCGCCGCGATGCAATTATGGCGCATCGCCGCGCCTGGCCAACGATCAGGATGATCGCGGCCATAAAAAAAGGGCCTTCCATATTGATGAAAGGCCCTCGAGAAAATCTCGCAATCGCGTACGTATCACGCGACCGAACCCTTCATATCACAATACCAACAACAGCAGCAACACATTACGGTGCGCCGATTATTGTTTGCGATATGAGAGTTGTTTGTCATTCGTGCTTTTGTTGTGCGATTCGGGTACGAATATACCCTGGCATGCCAGCGAACACAAGATCTTTTTTTCAACGAGACAAAACAGAACAGGCGCCACGGAACAGAACGCCGCCGATTCACGTGTTACGACATCGATATCACATTATCAGCCTGGCACACGCCGGCCGCGCCGGTCCGGACGCGGGATCGTGCCGGCAGGCCCGATCGGGCAACATCAGCCGTTCATACTACTTCGATCGTGCATGCTGCTTCGATCGTGCATGCGGCTTCAACCGTGCATGCTACTTCGATCGCCAGCCGTACATTGCACGCCATCATGGCCGTTACACCCCACGGCATCAACCCTCTTCTCACACGGTGTCCGGAGTTCGCGCCCTGACACACGACCCAGGAGACACGATGCTTGACAATGATCCCAGCCAGCAGACCGCACCGGGCATCGGCGCGGCACAGCCCGCAAGCTCATCGACCCGCGAGCGTATGATGGAACAGAACTTCCCGGCCGGCATCATGGCCGGCCTTTTGGCAGCGGTAATTGGCGCGGCCATCTGGGCGGCCATTTCGGTTGCGACCGAACGCCAGATTGGCTACATGGCTATCGGCATGGGCGCGCTTGTGGGCATTGCCGTGCGAAAGCTGGGCAAGGGGTACGACATGCAGTTCGGCATCGCCGGCGCGCTGCTGGCGCTGCTCGGCTGCCTGATCGGCAACTACTTCATGGCATGTGGTTTTATCGCCAAGGAACTTGAGATCGGGATCCTGGGCGCTATGGGAAGCCTGAACCCTGGCGACGTCGTGGATCTGCTTCGGTCCAACTTCGACGGCATGGACGTACTGTTCCTCGGCATCGCGGCATACACCGGATTCCGGATTTCGCGTATTGATCGCCCTGCCGAACCTTCCGTGTCAATGGAGACAGCGTGAAACTTCAACGGGCCATCTCGATAATCTGGTGGATCGGCTTCTCGCTGGCAGTGCTCAGTTGGGTGCATATCGCTCCCCCGGTATTTGCCTGGATTGGCGGCAGCATCACGCTTGTGGCGCTTGCAATGAGCCTGGGAGTACGCTTTAACTGGTGGCTGAAACTTCGCAGCCACAAGCGGCAGTTGGGGATGAACACACGCGTACAGCCGGCACAGTGGGCAGGGAGCAACCTGCGGCGGGCAACGGCCGCGGCCTGGTGGACCCCGCGCCGCGCCGGGTGGGTGCTCTGGACCATCTCGCTGCTTATCCACCTTCCAGCCTGGATCGGCTGGGCCCCGGCGCACATCCATACCTACGCATGGTGGATCATGATCGCCGCGATCACCCTCATGTTCCTCGGTGACCGCTGGCCCTGGCACGCAAAGGCGCGGCGATCGTAACGCTGCGTGGATGTTAGTGGAACGTCGTGTCCGACGGTCATCCCCCGAGGCACAGTAACACCGGCGCGCCAGCAAACTGGTAGCGTCGGTGTTCGATTGGCCTGCGGTCACAGGTTCCATTCCTCCACAAATCCCCCCACCACACACTCTCTCCGGATATTGCGTTGCTCGCGGCAACGTGGCTGGGCATGCCCGGCGATGTGTTCCGCGGTTGTATAATGCCGAACGGTGTCACGTTTATCCTTTCCCGTCGACACATCAAATCCCGGCGCACGATGAACTTCAGCACATACAAGCCCGGCCCACCGCTGGATCACTTCGTGAACATCTTCTGGTTATACGAAGGCTACACTCTGGAGCATACGCACGAACGGCTGCTGCCCACCGGAACCGTCGAGCTGGTGATCAGCCTGGAGGAGGAGCATCAGCGCATCTACGATCGCGACGATATCACACGGTACGAACGGTATCGCGGCCCGTTGGTGTGCGGTCCGCATTCGCGACCGTTTGTGATCGACACGGCCCAGCAGACAGCGATTATCGGCATCAACTTCAAACCGGGCGGCGCGGCGCGTTTCATGGGCGTGCCGGCCGGCGAACTGCACAACGAACACATCGAGCTGAACCTGTTATGGAATTCCGCCGCGGCGGAAATGCGCACTGCGAACATGGAAGCGCCCACCACCGCCGCCAAGTTCCGCGTTCTGGAGCGCAACCTGCTTGCGCGTGCGCGCGGCGGATTTGGCCAGCACCCGGCCGTGGACTATGCCGTAACGCGGCTGCGTACCCTGCGCGGCACGGCGCCCGTGGCGGAGGTTCTTAACAGCATCGGCCTCAGCAATCGCCGATTCATCGAGTTGTTCCAGCACGAAGTGGGCCTTACTCCCAAACTGTTCCACCGCATCATGCGGTTCCAGGATGTGATCACCGGCCTTGGCCCCGCCGACCGGGTTAACTGGATCGACGTGGCGCTGGGATGCGGCTACTACGATCAGGCGCATTTCATCCACGACTTCCGCACATTCGCCGGCCTGAGCCCAACGGCCTACCTGCGGCAACGAGGCGAGCATCAGAATCACGTGCCGATACGGGCATGATGGATCGCCGTATGGCGGAACCCCATTCCTACATTCCTACACTCCTCCCCACCCCACAACGGCATGCGCCTCGGATGCCGCATGCCATGGTGGTCAGTTTTATACAAGACCCGCGCCACCGTCCTTCGCTAGGTTGCAACGCCACCAACCCGGTGGCCAGCAAAACGAATCAACAGCAACATTGGAATCAAACCCATGGCAACAACGGTTCAGCCCATCCCCGATAACGCTCGCGGCATCACGCCGTACCTCTGCGTGCGCAACGCGGCACGCGCCATCGAGTTCTACAAGGCGGCCTTCGGCGCTCAGGAGGTGATGCGCCTGGTTGGGCCGGATGGAGTAATCGGCCACGCGGAGCTCACCATCGTCGGCGCAACGATCATGCTCTCCGATGAATTCCCCGACTACGGGGCAATAGGGCCCGAGACGCTGGGCGGCACGCCGAGCACGCTGCACATGTACGTGAACGACGTGGACACATTCGTGGCCAACGCCGAGGCCGCCGGCGCAACCATAACCCGCCCGCCCGTCACGGAGTTCTACGGCGATCGATCGGCAAAACTCACCGATCCGTTTGGCCATACATGGTCGTTCGCGTCGCGTGTGGAGGAAGTCTCCGTGGAGGAGATGCAGCGCACATACGACGCCATGATGGCCGGCGCCAGCGAATGAAGCGGATATCGAAAATCACGAACACGGAGGACCGACAATGAGCGCGGACGTATTTCGCGATGGGTTCGGCACGGTAACGCCATATCTGGTTACGGACAACCCCGACGGCCTTGTCGCATTTGCACGCGATGCATTTGGCGGGGTCGAGACCTTCCGTGCAACCGGCTCGGCGGGAGGTTTTCATATCGAGATGCGGTTGGGTGATTCGATGATCATGATCGGCGGTGGCGGCACGTCGGGCACAACGCCGATGCCCGCCATGCTGTACCTGTATCTGAACGGCGTGGACGCCGCCTATCGAAGCGCGCTGGCAGCCGGCGCAACGTCGCTGATGGCGCCGACCGACCAACCGGACGGGGAGCGTCGCGCAGGCGTGGCCGATCCATACGGCAACATGTGGTACATGGGCTGGGCCGTTGGATAGGCTATCGGCAGCCGTGAAGCGCGCAACAATGGTGGCCCCGACAAATGGGGCCACCACAACGCTCTGGGATTGTCGGAAGGCAACGTCCGTGATCCATTCAGTTCAGATAAAACACCAGCCCCAGCGCACCGCTCCCAAGCCCCCACGAATGCCCGGAGCTTTCGCCAAGCAGACGGGCCTCGTCATCAAATCGGCTTCTGTTCAGGTTTGCGATATATCTCGCGGTAATCTGCCCAAACAGCCCGATGCGCGGCGAGAGACGATAGTCGGCACCGATGCCGAGCTGGGCGCTGACGGCCTCCGAAGTGGCCGTGTACTGGTCAACCGAGTCACCAAAGGACCGTGGTGTCAGCGACCGGTGTCGCGACCGGGCATACCCTCCGCCAAGCACACCGAACAGACCGAACTGGCCGTCGCGTTCCAGATAATATCTCGCTGCCAGCGTACCACCCCACGACACAATCGACGTGGACGAACCGGGCGTTACCACCCCATTCTCATCGAAGCCCATACTGCTGTCGTCGGAAACATTGATATCCAACGTTGGGCACAACGCAACATCGTCGCTCAGATGCCACACCGCGCCGATACCGGCGGTTGAATACCCCACGTAGACTGAGAAGCCGAACTTCCCGGCCTGCTGGGCATGAATCGTCATCGGCATCAGCATTAACACCAGCAGCGACATCAGCCACCATAACTTCATGATGAACTCCCGCAAGGATTGAAGGACAGGGATTGATGCGCCGGTGGTGGCGCCCGAAGAAGCGCCAGGTGCTCAGGGCACCGGCAAGCCGATGTACCCCGGACACACGAACGTGGCATGGATGTCACATTCCTTCGATGGCGGAATATATGCACTATAGGCCATCATCCATTCCCTGCGGCACATGGAATTCGGCATCCCACATTTCGCATTTGCATTCCCCATTGTGCATCTTGCGCCCTGCGTCTGCGTCCGGCCGATATCAGTTCCCGGCATGCCCATTATCCGCGACAACCATACCGTGCCCTGCATGAATCCTGTTCTCCGTTTCGCCCTGCTGATGCTCCTTGCCGTTGAAGTTGCGCACGCACAGCACAAGCCACTGGTGATCACACCGCTCACCGATGGGTTCCATGTCTACACCACATACAAGGAGTACAGCGGCACGCCATTCCCGGCCAACGGCATGTACGTGGTAACGAAGGCGGGGGTGGTGATGATCGATTCGCCGTGGGACACCACACAGGCCAAGCCATTGCTGGACTCGATTGCCGCGCGGCACCATCTGCCGGTGGTGCTGTGCATTGCCACGCATTACCACGCCGATCGCACGGGCAGCTTCGATATCCTGAACCGATACGGCGTCGCAACCTATGCGTCGGCGCATACCGCGCGTCTGTGCCGCAAGCATGGCGAACAGCAACCTCGGTATCAGTTTACCAGCGATACATCCTTCAGTGTTGGCGGCGTAACGTTCAACACCTTCTTCCCGGGCGCCGGGCATACGCGCGATAACATCGTGGTCTGGTTTCCGGCGGCGCGGGTGCTGTACGGTGGGTGTTTCGTGAAGAGTGTGGAGGCAGCGGACCTTGGCAATCTGGCCGATGCCGATGTAGCGCGATGGCCGGCATCGATACGGGCGGTTATCCGGCGCTTCGCGCAAGCGCAGTTCGTGATCCCGGGGCATCAGGCCTGGGGCGGCACGGAATCACTGCGTCACACGCTGGCATTGCTGACGGCCGGCACGAAGGTTGCACCAAAAGGCAGGTAAACCACGCCGTGCGCATGCCGCACGGTGCGCCGCCGGGCGTGGCACCGCGCGGGAACAGCAACCGTTGGCCTGAAGGCTACAGGCCGGCCTCCACCCGTTCGATCTCGCCGGCAACCTTTCCCCACTCGTCGTACAAGGCGGGCAGGCGGGCGGCTATTTCGGCAAGGCGGGCCTGCACACGTTTCGCGCGGTCGAAATCGCCGTACACCTCCGGCGTGGCCAGTTCCACATCCAGTACGCCCTGTTCGGTTTCCAGGCGCGCGATTTCCTCCTCGGCCTTTGTAAGGCGCTTGCGCAGATCCTTGGTGGCCGCATAGCGCTTGTTCCGCTGCTCGGCTTCCAGGCGTTTACGCTCCTTCGGCGAAAGATCATCGGCCTGCTGGGTGCGCGGCGGCTCGGCCCCCCTGGGCGCCCCGGCCGGCGACGCAGGCTTCGGGCTTCCGGTCTTCTGCGCGCCACCCTTCGGCTTCGCGAACACATCGTCGATTGCGGTGCTCTCGTGCCGCCGCAGGTAATCGTGAATGCCGCCCAGATACTCCCGGATTCTCCCGTCGCGAAATTCCACGCACTTGCCAACCACGCCGTTCAGGAAGTCGCGATCGTGTGATACCACAACCAACGCGCCGTCGAACTTGGCCAGCGCATCCTTCAGCACATCCTTGCTGCGCATGTCCAGGTGGTTGGTGGGCTCGTCCAGGATCAGCAGGTTCACGGGCTCCAGCAGCAGCTTCGCCAGGGCCAGACGCGACTTCTCGCCGCCGGAGAGCACGCCAACCGGCTTGAACACATCGTCGCCCTGAAACAGGAATGCGCCCAGCAGCGTGCGGAGCTTCAGGCGGATATCGCCGGTGGCCACCGCATCCAGGGTTTCGAGCACGGTGCGCTTGGGATCGAGCTCCTCGGCCTGATGCTGCGCGAAGTAGCCGATCGACACGTTATGCCCGATGATGCGTTCGCCCTCGTAGGATTCGAGGCCGCCGATGATGCGGCTGAACGTGGACTTGCCCTCGCCGTTACGGCCAAGGAAGGCCACCTTCTCGCCGCGCTCCAGCGCGAAATCAACGCCGTGCAGCACGTGATTGCTGCCGTAGCGTTTGTGAACGCCGCGCATCTCGGCAACAACGCGGCCGCTGCGCGGCGCCGGCGGGAACGAGAAATGCACGCCGGATTCGTCCGGCTCAACCGCGCTTACACGCTCCAGGCGGTCGAGCGCCTTCACACGCGACTGCACCTGCGTGGCCTTGGTGGCCTTGTATCGGAATCGCTCGATAAACCGTTCGGTTTCGGCGATCATCTTCTGCTGATTTTCGTACGCGGCCTGTTGCAGCTCGCGCCGCTCCTGCCGCTGCTTCAGATAATACGTGTAGTTGCCGGCGTACACGGTAAGCCGGCCCATCGACATCTCGAACGTGCGGTTGGTGACCGCATCAAGGAAGGCGCGGTCGTGCGAGATAAGCAGGATGCTTCCCTCGTAGCGCTTCAGATAGTCCTCAAGCCACGTCAGCGATTCGATATCCAGGTGGTTGGT
>CBHYLN010000005.1:0-93831 GCA_966128725.1 uncultured bacterium
CATCGGCGCTCAGCCAGATACGGCGCTGCACAAACGCCGGCACATACGGGTCCGGAAGGTTCGAGGGGCCGGTGGTACAGGCCGGCAGGCCCAGCAAAAGCAGGGCGAGGGCAACAAACAAACGTCGCATGATGTATTCCACAATAATTCCTCTTGGTGTATTCACGGCAGGCCGCCCAACGCCAATGTTATCGATACAGGCTCAGTCGAAAAATGCTGTTGGCAACGCGATCGTATCCGGCGCCGCTGGGCGTACGCCGGCGCACCTCATCGGCCAGAGACGGCAGATAGCGCCCGCTGTCCTGCACGAACACCGAGTCCAGGTACGCGCCAGCAGAGAAAGAATAATCGCCATTACGGCTGTTGACCGGGAACCGCAGCTTCCAGATGCCCGTGACCGTGCCGCCGGAATCGAACTCCACGCTGATGTCGGACACAATGTCCACGGTATCGGAGTCGGCGACCCGGTGCAGGGTGTCATGTGTGGGAGATTCCAAGTAGATATAGTCGGCAGTGTCGGCCGGCCAAGCACGCAAACGCAAACGCCCCTTGCCACGCACCAACGGATAACAGAGCCCGGTGATGGTGATTGTTCGGTCGGTCACCGCCCGGTCCGCATCGGCGCTCAGCCAGATACGGCCGTGCACAAACGCCGGCGCATACGGGTCCGGCAGGTTCGAGGGGCCGGTGGTACAGGCCGGCAGGCCCAGCGCCAGCAGGGCGAGGACAACAAACAAACGTCGCATGATGTGTTCTACAAGAGTTCCTTCTGGTATTCACGGCGGCGGCGCGCATCATTGACGCGATTGATTCATGGAGACAGGCGCACATGCGCCATGCATCGCGGGCGGCCCGTGCATTACCGATACAGGCTCAGGATATGAAGGCTCCCGGCCACGCGATCGTATCCGGCGCCGCTGGGCGTGCGCCTGCGCACCGCATCGGCCAGATACGGCAGATAGCGCCCGCTGTCCGGCACGAATACCGAGTCCAGGTACGCGCCAGCAGAGAAAGAATAATCACCAATACGGCTGACGGCCGGCAACCGCAGCTTCCAGATGCCCGTGACCGTGGCGCCGGAATCAAACTCAACTGGGATATAGGACATCACGCCCAGCGTGTCGGAGCCGGGGACCCGGTGCAGGGTATCATGTGTGGGGGATTCCAGGTAGATATCATCAGCACTATCGGCCGGCCATGTGGACAGCACAAGCCGCCCCTTGCCCCGCACCAGCGGATAACAGAGCCCGGTGAAGGTGATTGTTCGGTCGGTCACCGCCCTGTCCGCATCGGCGCTCAGCCAGATACGGCGCTGCACAAACGCCGGCACATACGGGTCCGGCAGGTTCGAGGGACCGGTGGTACAGGCCGGCAGGCCCAGCGCCAGCAGGGCAAAGACAAGGATGATGAAAGAACGATGCATGGTGTTTCCCCTGATGAATATTCTCCGGGATCTCTCGGAATTCAAAATGCCGGCCCACTATACATCCCGAAACCGCTCCGGGGCCGACCAGCCACTATATCCACTATGTCCACCGCGATTTCATACCATGCTGTCATGGTCCGCCATGAGGTGGCCGTGGCGCAGTCCGTGCGGACAGGGGGGGCACGGACAACACGCCCAACATACGTAATGTATCATTGCACGCCAAGAAAAGGATACCATGGTACACCGCGATTTCAGACCGTCAGCAGCCTGCGTACGGCCTCGGCAAATCGCTCGGCGCTTCGCTCGGGGGTGAGCAATTCCCCGGCGCGTTGGCGGGCGGCAGTCCCCATCCGTTCGCGGCGGTGACGGTCATCGGCCAGTGCCAGGATCGCGGCCGCGTAGGCCGCGGTGTCGCGGGGATCTACCACCAGGCCGGTTTCATCGTGCACTACCACATCGGCCGTTCCGCCGGAATATGCCGACGCGATGACCGGCAGGCCGGCGGCGGCGGCCTCAACCATCACCAGCCCGAACACATCCACCATCGAGGGGAACAGCACCATATCGGCCATGGCATAAAAGCGGGGCATCTCGGCCGTTTGGTGGTAGCCGTGGAAAAACACGCGATCGCCCAGACCCAGCTCGTCCACAAGCGCACGGTGCGCGGCCTCACGCTCGCCGCTGCCCACCAGATGCAGGGCAATATCGGGCCGCGCCGCCAGCGCCAGCGCGCGCAGCGTGCAGGTAATCCCCTTGCCGGGGATCATGTAGCCAACCAGCAGCAGGTGGCATGCGAACGGTTCGCCGGCCGATGTGCGATATCTGTCGCGTTCGGCGCGGCCTGTGCCATCGGCGCGCAGCGCATCCACACGCTCGCGGAAGAACGATGTGTCCACAACGTTGATGCCGGTGGTGATCCTGCCGGCGGGCACGCCGAACCCGCGCACGTAGGCAGTGCTCGCCGATCCATAGGTCAGGAATCCGCTGGCCAGCCAGAAGAACGGCCGCCGCACCAGCCGCCGAAGCCAGGCATGCGAACGCTGCGCCGCCGCGCCCTCGGTTTCGCCGGTGAACAGCACGGTGGGAATTCGGTGCCGCACGCAATACAGCAGCAGGCGCAGCGCGGGCGGGTCCATGGCCCACGCAAGCACCACCAGCGCCGGCCGGCGCGATCGCACAAGCGCAATCGCCTCGGTAATGGGCCGTGCGGTTGCGCCACGCGAGTGCTCGAAGCCAAACATCTGCTCGGCCCCGATCGCCCAGTTGCGTTCGCGCTTCCCCCTGCCCAGAAAAAAGACGTGGTAGCCCAGGCCATCCTTCGCCAGCGCCGCCGAAACCGTACGGAGATACGGAAGCCTGTACGGCGTCGGGATGTTGGTGACGTGCAGCACCAGCGGCCGTGAATGTTGCATCATGCCTCCGTGGTTGCGTTGTTATCGCCCAGGCCGGCGAGCACCACCGCATCGCGGTAACACCATGCGCTCCGCTGCATCCCGAAACGCTCCACGGCAATCGCGGCCGAGGCGCTGCCCATTTGCCGGCGCAGTCCCGCATCGGCAAGCAGCAGGCGCACGGCACGTTCCATTTCGGCCGGCCTGGCGGGATCGAACAGATATCCGTTCACCCCATCGCGCACTACGTCGGCCGCGCCGCCGGCGCGCGTGCTGGCGACAATTGGCAACCCGGCGGCGGCGGCCTCAACCAGCACCAGGCCGTACACCTCTTCGAGCGATGGAAACAGGAACATGTCGGCCATGGCGTAGTACTCCGGCAACGTCTCGATCTGCTGATAGCCATGCATGAATGCGCGATCGGCAAGCCCCCGGCGCTCCAGATCGGCGGCAAGGGTTTGGCGCAACGGACCGTCGCCAACAATGTGCAGGGCAACGCCGCTTTCGCCAAGCTGCTCCAGCAGATCCAGGCACAACCCGGCGCCTTTCTCGGCGTGTAGATAACCAACAAACAGCAGATGCGTTTCAAAGGCCGAGCCATCGGCACGGCGGAAGGCAGCCCGCATGGCATCGGCCACGCCGTTGTGCCGCGCCTGCCGCGCACGCTCCTGGAAGTACGCAACGTCCACCGTATTCACGCCGGTTGTGATCCTGCCGGCCGGTACGCCGCAGCCCAGCAGGTAGCCTGTGGAACGCTCGCCGTAGCTGAGGAACCGGCTGGCCATCCTGAAGAACGGGGCACGGAACACACGGCGCAGGCGTGGCCACGGATTGTTCGCCGCCGATCGGTCGGTTTCGCCGCTGACCACCACAACGGGAATACGCCACAGACGACATGCGCACAGCAAGGCCAGCGCCACATGGTCCATCGCCCACGCAAGCACAACAACCCGGGGCCGCCGTGCCCGGATATGGCGCATGGCCAGCCACAAAGCCCGCCCCCACCCGCCATCGGCCATCACATGCGGGATGTTGCCCAGATCGTCGGGCGCAATCGCCCACGACCGGCTGCTGCGCGCATATCCCAGAAAAAACACCTCGAACGTATCCGAGCGCGCGGCCAGCGTTTCGGCAATGGCGCGATACATCGGAATACGATACGGTGTTGGCAGATTTGTGATATGGAGAACGTGCGCCATCGGGTTATGCGATAATCACGGGCCGCCGAATAACGTGAACGGGCGGCACCGCCACGCAGCCTTGCGGCAAGGGCACGGCAGCAACCGCCGGCACACCGCAACGGCGCTACTGCTGCCCGCCGGCAAGTTGTTCCTGGTAGGCAAGCCACGCCAGGTATTCCTGCTTTTGCTGATGCACAAGCGTGCTCACAGTCCAGAACAGCAGCCAGATGGGAAGCGTCACGCGAGCGATTTCCAGATAGTTATCCAGCGGTGAGATCAATGCCAGATACACCGACCCGATAAGCAGGGCCGATGCCAGCGGCAGCAGCACCGGATCGCGCGTGGCCGCGGCAAACCGGAGATACCGGAATGCCCGGCGGACCATTGTGGCGTAGATGATGACCATGAACACCAGCCCCGGGAGCCCGGTTTCGGCAGCGGTGGCAAGGATGCTCGAGTTCGGGTTGTTGATCTGAACACTGCCGAACAGGGCCTCGTATCCGGATAGCGGCTCGATGTACCGACGGTAGACATCGCTTTCGTAGTCGTGATCGCCGAACAACGCAAGCACGATGGGGCCAACACCCTTGGATTGGTTGCCGTGCAACTCCATCGTGAACGTGTAGTTGGCGCGGCTTACAAATGTGCCGGGGCCCGATCCGAACAGAATCGTGATGGGGCTTTCGCCGTACATCGAAACGGTGTTCACATAGGCCTGGAATTTCCCGTACTCGAAGATCAAATCCACATCGGCGGCCAGCGTTACCAGGTCGCGGTACTTGAGATCGATATCGGTGCCGCCCTTGATCTGCCGGAATCCCCATACGGCAATCACGATGATGGGAATCCCGATCATCGCAGCACGCGCCATCCGCTTGCCGAACAGCGCAACCGCAAGGATGATGTACGCAAGGAAGAACGATGGCACAGCCGTACGATACTGAAGCAGGATAAACGTGAGCACCACGAACAACTGCACGGCAATCGTGATGTAGAACGATTTCTTGCTGGTAAGCTGGCGGCCAAGCAGGTACCCGCCGATGATGATCAGCAGCACCGTGAACTGGTAGGAGTTGTTGCCGAACGTTCCGGACATCTTGTCCGGATTGCCCGAGAGGATGAACGCGGGATAACTGACCAGCAGAACGGCCGCGATCTCGATCAGCAGCATCAGATCGATGAAGCGCACAAGCTGGCGACCAAATGCCTTCTTGTCGGAGATCAGTTTGTTCAGGCTCAGGAACAGTATCGGCCCTTCCAGCATGCCGAACACATACAGCATCAACGGACCGTAGTACACCCGTTCGAAGTTGACGGCGGCCGAAAGGATGGCGATCAGGAAAAACGCGACGGTGGGTTGCAGCAGCTTGCGATGCAGAGTCAGATCCACACCGCTGGGCGGGCGACTGCCGGCCGAGATAATCAGCAACAGCGGTATCACGCCCAGATCCAGCAGGTCGATCGCCTTTGGGGCAATGCCAAGCGTTTCGGTAAAGAACCGAGACACCAGAACAAAGAAGATGAACCCGATGATTAATCTATTCATACTGAGCTGAGGCAACGCTGCAAACGTCGCGTTCTGGCAGGCCGACACATCGCGCCCGGAAGCCGGCAGTGGCTTGTGCGCATTGGCTATCCGGCAACAACACCGATGGATTCCGAGCGCCACCGCGTGGCCGGAACAATCGCGCGGGATTTAACCTAGAACCACTGTTCGTACCACACGGCAAGATTGAACAACATCCACGACAACGCGCCATCGCGATCGGCGGCGCCGCCAACAAGCCCCAGCGCGCCGTCGATGAACTGCCGGCTTGGCGTGCCCCAATCGCTGCTCATGCGCGGCAGCACGCGGCGGATCTGATCGTCGATCAGCCCACCGGTCCACTCGCGCAGCGGCACGCAGAAGCCCTGCTTGCGCCGATACAGGAAGCGGTCGGGGACAATCCCCTCCAGCGCTTTCTTGAGAATGAACTTGGTCTCGCCGCCCTGGTACTTCAATCGCTGGGGCATCTGCAACGCAAGCTCAACCATATGATGGTCAAGGAACGGAACGCGGATCTCGATCGAGTTGGCCATCCCCATGCGATCGGCACGGTACAGGAACACGTTCTCCACCTCCGATCGCAGGCCCCAGTACGCAAGCCATTCGGCATAACTGGTGCCGCGCCGCTGCCGCAGGAACTCGCGGCGCGCGGCGCGCACCGCACCGTACAAATCGTCCGGCTGGTGCAGTACCTCGGCAAACGGAGGCGTTCCCTTCAGCGGGCCGGTGGCGCCAACATACATTTCCACATCGCGTGCGGCGCGGTCCAGCAGATCGCTTGCCACACCGCCAAGCCCAACGCCGCGACCAATCGCGGCCAGCCCCGCGCGGGTCCATCGTGGCAACATATTCAGCCCGCGCCAGTACGGCGCCAGGCGCATGTACCGCAGATGCTTCCGGTACCCGGCGAACAGCTCGTCACCGCCGTCCCCGTTCAGGATTACGATGGCGCCGGATGCCCGCGCCATGCGCGAGAGGAAGAAGATCGGGATAACGGTGGGATCGGCCACCGGCTCATCCAGATAGGATGCGATCGCGGGCAGCTTGTCGGCCAGATCGCGACGTGAGATCTCAAGTTCCTCGTGCCGGCATCCGAAGTGCGCGGCAGCATCGCGCGCGAACTCGCGCTCGTCGTAGGCGGCCGCACCCTCGAATCCCGCCGTGAACGTGTGCACATTGCCGCCGCCCGCCCGCGACATCATCGCAACGTTGGCCGTGGAATCCACACCGCCGCTCAGGAACACGCCCACCGGCACATCGCTTATCATCCGAAGCGAGACCGACTCGGCCAGCAACTCGCGCACGTCGGCGGCCCAGGCAGCCACATCGCGATCATCGTGCCGTGTTATCGGTTGCTGATACGGGTTCCAGTATGCGCGCAACGCCATTCCATCGGCGGTTACCGTGGCCGTATGCGCCGCGGGCAGCTTCATCACCCCCTCGAACATCGTGGCAGGCGGATACACCTTTCCGAACGCCAGATACTCGCGCAGCGCCGGGGCGTTCAACCGCTTCTCGATGCCGGCAAGCTCAACCACCGGACGGATTTCCGACCCGAACACAAACGCGCCATCGGCCTGGCAGTAATACAACGGCTTGATGCCCATGCGATCGCGCGCAAGGAACAACAATCGACGGCGCATGTCGTGGATGGCGAACGCGAACATTCCGCGCAGCCTTGGCACAATAGCCTCGCCGAACTCCTGATAGCCGCGCAGGATTACCTCGGTGTCCGTTCGCGACGTAAACCTGTGCCCAAGCGCCTCCAGCTCGGCCCGCAGCTCGGGGAAGTTGTACACCTCGCCGTTGTACACGATCCAGAGCGAGGAGTCGGCATTGGCCATCGGTTGATGACCGGCCGACGACGTGTCGATAATGCTCAACCGGCGATGGCCCAGCACTACATCCCGGTCGGGGCTGACGCGTACACCTTCATCGTCCGGACCCCGATGCGCGATCATCGCCAGCGCACGGCGAACCCTGGCGTCGTCGGCCACAGCCCGCGACGCCGAGAAGTTTGCCATGCCGAGAATTCCACACATGAGTGTTGCCTGAAGAAGAGAATCGGTATCGATACGCCCAACGCACCGCATGCGCATGTTCTGCGCGCACAACGCTGGCTCACGAGTCCGTTGCCACGGAAGATTCGGCGAGGGGCTCCGAACCGGATGCCCACCCGGCGTGCCCAGGCGATACGGGTGTTCAGCCGGATTGCCTGCTCACCGCAAGCGCGGCATGGTACAGATCGGTATATCGCCCCACCATGCGCGTTGGGTTGTATCGTTCCACCATCGATTCGCGTGCCGCGTGGCCGATACGCTGGCGCATGCCGGCATCGGTGGCCAGTTCGGCAATCGCGGCGGCAAGCTCGGCCACATCGCGCACCACGCATCCGGTAACACCGGGCTGCACGTGTTCAACCAGACCGCCGCCGTCGGCGAACACAATGGTTGGCAGACCCACACCCATCGCCTCAACCGCGGCATTGCCAAACGATTCCTCCGGACCCGAGGGCAGGGAGAACATATCGAATACTTGCAGGTAGTCGCCGATGCGCTCCTTCAGACCAAGGAAGCGAACCCGATCGGCAACGCCCAGATCCCGCGCCAGAGCTTCCAGATCGGCCCCGGCAGGCCCCTCGCCGATCACGTAGCAGCGCACATTACGGTTGGCCTTGGCCGCGACAGCCCTGATCAACAGATCGATGCGCTTCAGCGGGCGCAGGTTCGCGCAGGTTCCTATCCTGATGACATCGCCCTGCTCGGCCTCGCCCAGCTCCCGCAGCACATCGCCGCGCGTGCGCGTTGGCGCAAGCAGGGAGAAATCGATGCCGTTGTATGTCACGGTGAACCGATTGCCGGGGATACCGAACAGCCGCGAGGCGGATTCGCACGCCTGCTGCGTATTGCCCGAATACCCATGGAACCGGCGACGGAGATAGTGGCCGGCAATCCGATACCGGGCACGCTGCTTCCACCGATACGCGAACATCCCGGCGCGGTGGGTGTACACACGCGCAACATTGGCCTGCCGCGCAAGAATGTGCATCAGCCCAAGCTCGGCGCTGTGAAAATGCACCACCGCGTAGTTGCCGGCAATCGCGCGCGCGCGCTCGGCAACTGAGAGATCGAACGTGCCGCGCTGGTGCAGCTCGAACACCTGGGCGCCAACCTCGCGCGTACGTTTGCCGTAGAAACCGGCCGCACGCCCAACCACCACGTCGGCCGCAATCCCCTGCGCGCGCTGCTCGCGCACCAGTTGGAACAGGGCGCGTTCGGCGCCGCCGATCTCCATGTTCCACATCACATGCAGCACACGAAGCGGTTCGGTATCGTTTGGGGGCAACAACATCGTATTGGGTCGCTCGGCGAGCGCAAGGTCTCCGGGGAGTTCAGGTTACGGTATCAACGGCATCGCAAACCGGCATTCGCACGGCACGCGATCAGATTCGGCGCGCGGCCGCCCGGCGTTCCACGAACTCCAGCACGGCACGGGCACGCTCGGCCCACGAGAATTTTTCCACGCGCTTCAACGCCTGTTCGGCCATGCCGGCAAAGGCATCCGGGCGCTCCAGCACACGGCGAATGGCAACGGCCAGCGCGTCGGGCGCATCCGGCGGCACCATCAACGCAAGGGGCGGATCGCCCAGCACCTCGCGGAGCACGGGATAATCCGCCGTGATGATCGGGCGCGCGGCCGCCATGTAATCAAACAACTTGCCCGGCGAACGATACCTGTTCAGTTCGATGCCGGAGGGGTAGTACATCACCAGCAGATCGGCCGCGGCCAGATAGACATGCACGTCGGTTGGCGCCACGAACCCGACGAACACAACGTTGGTTATGCCATGCCGTTCCATCCGTTCGCGGTACAGACACACGTGGTCCGCACGCCCGCCCACCATCACCAAACGCACACCTTCGGGAAGATTGCGCGCGGCCTCGATCAGGTACTCAACCTCGCGATATCCCCAGAAGATCTTGCCTGCATACACAACCAGGCGCTCCCCGGCTGCAAACCCCAGGCGCTGCCGTGCTTCGGCCTTGGAAACGCGCGCCTGTTCCACCTGCTCCAGATCGATCCCCTGATGCGTGCCGATCACACGCTCGCCATCCAGCCCAAGCTCGCGTACCAGATCGTGCTCCAGCGCGTACGAATTGGCCACCACGCCGTCAACACTGCGCAGCACCAGCCGCTGCATCGGGCGCTTGGGCATCACATGCGCCTCGAACAGCACCAGCACCCGCTTCCAGGTGATCGCGCGCAGCACGATAAAGGCCATCGCCGGACCGTAGTTCTTCGCGAACAATACAACGCGCTGCCCGCGGCGAGCGCGCCATACATAACCGATCGCGTACAGCGTGTTGGCGAACAGCCGTGTAAGCCCCCAACGCACGGGGCCGTTATCCTGATCGCGCTGGTGAATGCCAGTCTGAAATGTGCGCACGGTGAAGCGGTCGCGGACGCGATACGGCGCCAGCGGGTTGCCCGTGTTTGCCTCGCCGTCCAGCGGCCGAATCCCGAGCGTCACCAGCTCCAGATCAACCCCGGCCCTGTGCACCGCCTCGCAGAAATGGACGATGCATTGGCGATCCACACGCGGCGCCTGAATGTCCGACGGCGTGAAGTACAGGAACTTCAACGGGGGCACGGCCGCCGTGCCCGTGGCACGCACCGCCGGCTCGCCTGCGGCGCCCCGTGCGGAAGGTTCGGCATCGCTGCTCTGGTATGGGCGATTGCTCACGTGAGCGACGGAGGTTGGTTGCTGGATGCCGCCGTGCGCCGAGGCGCGGCGCGGAGGAATCCAAGCCTGTTGCGGAGTTCGTCGAGGAAGTACTGCCTGTACACGCGCGAGAAGATCGTGCCGCCGTATCTGCGGCAGATCATCAACCGTTCACGCCGACCCTCGCGCGAGATCGCGGCGGTTTTGCAGTCGTCGTAGTAACGCAGATTGGCCAGCAACGGCTCGATCCTTCGCACCGTGCCGTTGAGCCCCATGCGGATCCACAGGTCGCGGTCCATGGAGTAATGCAGATCCATGTCCACCTCGCCCACGGCACGATACGCATCGGCGCGCATGAACACCGCCGGCTGCGGAATGAAGTTCCACGTGTTGACGAGGATCTTCAGATCGAACTCGCGACTGGGGTATGCATTGCGAAGCGATCCGTCGTCGTTGATGAGATTGCACGAGCCGTAGACCATCGCAAGCGAAGGATCGGCCGCGAACGCCAGCGCGGCCTGGACAATTGCCCCGGGGTGATAGGTGTCGTCGCTGTTCAACCACGCGATGATCTCGCCGGTTGCGGCACGGAACCCCTTGTTGATCGCATCGGACTGCCCGCGGTCGCGCTCGGAAACCCACGATGCCAGCCACGGCTCGTAGCGCCGTATGATATCAACCGAGCCATCGGTGCTGCCACCGTCAACGATGATGTACTCCAGATTGGGATACCCCTGCAACAGCACCGTGCGAATCGTCTCCTCGATGAACCGGGCCTGATTGTACGAGGGCGTGATAATCGACACCCGCGGCCACGGGCGTCCGTCGGGCATGGCAGGCGGGATCGCCGGCGAACCAACGGTCCAGGGCCAGCCGCTCAGGCCTTCCGGAGGCGCCGGCAGCGCATCAACGGTTATGGCGTTCATCGGTTCGGTTTGCGACATGCTTCACATCCAATCGAATACATACGGACAAATCCACTTCACCGCCGCCCCCGGAACAACCGGCGTGCACGGCGAAACGGCGCGGCCAGCGGCGCAAGATCCACCAGCAGCAACGCGTTGCCCATCAACCAATAGGCCCGGCCATCAACCAGGCGACGCGCCACATCCAGTGGGCCGCCGGCGGCTCGCCGCACGCTGCCAAGATTGGCCGTGCCGGCCTGCCGCATAAGGCCACGCAGCTCACGAAGATAGGGAGCATAGATGCTTCGGCGCACAACGCCCGCCAGCGAGGCCCGGCGATCGCTGACACCGGCCTCGAACAGACCGCCCGCCAGCCGTTTCATCTTGTGGAAGTGGTAGAAGATCAACGGCTCGCCGTCGACCGTTGGCCCGTCCTCCCCTTCGGCAATCGCATGGCCCGCCAGATTCCACGGGGCCACGTTTGCGCCCCGATGCCGCAACACATGCACGCGAGGGAATCGCGTGGGCCAATCGTCCAGATACTTCTGGTCGGCGAACTTGCCGTCCTCCAGCCGGTCGTGGCACCACTCGATGCACCGCGCGCGCCACCAGGCAATGCATTCACGCCCAACCGGGTCGTTGGCAAACACAAGCAGCCCAACGTTGAAATGCCCGAACACTTCCAGATGTCGCAGGTGCGCCGGAAACCGATGTTCGATGATCGCCACCGAGGCATCGGCCGACTCCTGAAACAGCGGCGCCGGCGACGAATAGAAGTACAGATCGGCGTCGAGATACACCAGCCGGTCGATGTCGGGGAAACGCCGCAACAGATAGGCAAGGAATGCTGCGGTGCACGTGAAATAATATTCCACACGGCTACGGCTGGCCTTGGTCGCATGCAGTTCGGGGTCGGCCTGTTCCAGCTCCTCGAGCGCAACAGGCACCACGCCCTGCAGCTTCATGCGCTCCAGAGTCTGGAATGCCTCGGCATCCAGGCACAGAACATACATGCGGAATTCGCCGGCCGTGCGGCTCAGCGATCGGTGCAGCGCTACGCCACGCAGCAGATAGTTGGCGTCGAAGTATGTGCAGAAGTGATACACGCAGGAGTTGTTGGGCCGGGGCATGTCGCAGGGTCCGGAGTATCCAGGCCCTGAAAGTCTGTGTCAGAGGATGGGGTTGGATGCAACAGCGCGACGACCAACCACGCGCATCACGGCATCACCAACGCGGTCAACGTCGCCGTCCGAAAGTTCCGGGAAGATCGGCAGGCTCATGATCTCCAGCGCCGCGCGTTCGGTATGCTCCATGCCGAACGGCGTCGCGATTCGCCCGGCATACGCCGGTTGAAGATGCACGGGCACCGGGTAATGCACCAACGTGCCAACACCCAGATCGCGCAGTTGCCCTCGCACCGCATCACGATCCGCCACGCGCACCACATACTGGTGGTAGACGTGGCGCAGATGATCCGCATGGTTCGGGAGCACGGCGCACGATTCGGCCAGCAGGCGGTTGTATCGCGCGGCGATGGCGCGGCGCCGTTCGTTCTCGGCGGCAAGATGTGGCAGCTTCACTCGAAGCGCAGCGGCCTGCAACTCATCCAGCCGTGAGTTCGTGCCGGCAAGGCTGCTTACGTAACGCTCGCGCCATCCGTATTCGCGCAACAACCGTGCGCGTTCGGCAATCCCGCGGTCGCACGAAACCACCGCCCCGCCATCACCCAGCGCACCAAGATTTTTGGTTGGATAGAAGCTGAACGCAGCGGCCGCGCCGAATGTGCCCACCGCGCGTCCGCCGATGGTTGCGCCATGAGCCTGCGCGCAATCCTCCACCACGGCCACACCGTGGGCCTCGGCAACCGCCATTATCTGCTCAACAGGCGCGGGATGCCCGTACAGATGCACCGGCACGATGGCGGCCACATGCTGGCCGCGTTCGGCGGCCATGGCAAGCGCCGATTGAACCTGGTTGGGATCGATGCAGTACGTGGCGGGATCGATATCCACAAGGATGGGCACCGCGCCGGCCAGCTCCACCGCCGCAACCGTGGCAACGGCCGTGTGCGCAACGGTAATCACGTGCTGGCCGGGCTGCACACCAACGGCCCGCAGGGCTATCACCAACGCGTCGGTCCCACTGCCAACGCCTACGGCATCGGCCGCGCCCACAAATCGCGCGAACTCCTGCTCGAAGGCGCGAACCTCTTCACCAAGGATGTACCACCCAAGGTCCAGAACGCGCGCGATGGCGGCATCAATCTCCTGGCGATGCGCGCGATAGTTGGCGCCGGGATCGGTTTGGGGAATCAACTGGGACATCGGCTCAAGATAACCAATTGCCGTTGCCAAGCGCCGGGCGGCGTCTCAGCACGTCTGCAGCACGTTCAACACGGGAAGCGGCGCGCCTTCCAGCGCCACCGGAAGCCGCGGGGCACAGCAGATCTTCGCCAGATGTCTGCGGTCGCGCTGCATGGCCGTATCGGCGCGCAGCCACGTAATGGTCGAGCGCAGGATCTCGGCCACGTTCGCATCGGCCGGCTCGGCCAATCGGTAATGGATCCACTTGCCATCGCGACGCGCGCTCACCAGTCCCGCACGCCGCAGGTAGGCAAGATGCCGCGATACCTTCGGCTGGCTTTCGCCAAGCGTCTCGGTGAAGTAACACACACAGATCTCGCCGTCGCTCATGAGATTCACCAGGCGAAGGCGTGTGCGATCGGCCAGGGCACGGAACACGGTTTCGATGGAAACGGCTGCGGACGAACCAGGCATCGGGGTATCACGAGTAAAATTTCGGAAACGAACACATACGGCTTGACATATATGTCCGGTCGCGCTATCTTTGCATCACATTCGCTTATGCGAATATGTGAATTCCGAAACGATGATCAAAAAAGGAGACGATCATGAACGCACTGCAAGGGATCAAGACGATGAAGCCACACATTGCATTGAACGTGACGAATGTGGAACGCAGTATCGAGTTCTACCGGGCGTTGTTCGGCATCGAGCCAAGCAAGGTTCGTTCGGCCTACGCGAAGTTCGACGTCGACAACCCACCGCTGAACCTGACATTGAACCAGGGGCCGGTAACCGACCGTGGCGCGCTCTCGCATCTGGGCATCCAGGTTCCCAGCACTCAGGAAGTTATCGCCATCGCTGAAACCTGGCGCCAGGCGGGTTTGGAGGCGCGCGACGAGATGCAGACCGCGTGCTGCTTCGCCGTGCAGGACAAGGTATGGGCCAGCGACCCGGACGGATACGAGTGGGAGGCGTTCACCGTGTTGCAGGACAACCTGCCGGAGGCCGGTTCCGGAAGCTGCTGCACGCCCGCGTCGCTTGCCGAAACCAAGGCATCGCTTGGCGCCACGGTACCGCTGGCCAGCGCCGAACCATGCTGCGAGCCCGGTAGCGGCTGCTGCTAATCCGCCACGTCACCGCGAACAATGGCAATGGCCAGCGCGTTCGCAACGGTGGTGCACAGATCATACGCACTGTGGAGTCCGCACGGCCGGCGGCCTCCGCAACGCGCCCACATACGTACCAACCTCAATGGCGTGCCGGGGCTGCGGTCAATCACACCCATCTCAATCGGCGCGCACCGTACACCATATGAACGAAAGCTTCGCACGACGCCTCACCGCGGAATTCATCGGCACGGCAATGCTGGTTGCCACGGTGATCGGTTCCGGCATCATGGCCGAACATCTCAGCGGTGGGAACATGGCAATCGCGCTTCTGGCGAACACGCTTGCAACCGGCGCCATGCTGGTTGCACTCATCGTCACCCTGGGCCCGGTTTCCGGCGCCCACATGAACCCCGCGGTTACCATTGCAAGCGCTGTGTTGCGCGAGCATCCGTGGCGCGATGTTCCCGGTTATGCCATCGCGCAGATTTCCGGCGGGCTGCTTGGCACGGCATTGGCCAACATGATGTTCGATCTGCCGGCATTTTTCGCGTCGCAGCATCCGCGCACCGGCCCTTCGCAATGGCTGGCCGAAACGATCGCCACGTTCGGGCTGATGGGGCTCATCATCGGCAGCTCGCGGCGGCGCCCGTCGGCAACGCCGTACGTGGTGGCGTGTTACATCACGGCGGCATACTGGTTTACCGCGTCAACATCGTTCGCCAATCCGGCGGTAACAATCGCACGAACGCTCAGCGATACGTTCGCCGGAATCCGCCCGGCCGACGCCCCCGCCTTCATTGCCGTACAACTCGTGGGCGCCCTGGCCGCAACGCTTGTGTTCGGCTGGCTTGTCAGCAAGCCCACACGGCAACCTTCCACTTGATCAACATCATGGCACCAACAGGAGAATCATACATGGCATCCCCCAAACAGCGCGTGTTGATATTGTGCACGGGAAATTCGGCACGCAGCCAGATGGCCGAAGGCCTTCTGCGATATCTGGCGGCCGACCGCTTCGATGTCTTCAGCGCCGGCACGCACCCGGGCATCGTACGCCCCGAGGCGATCGACGCAATGCGCGAAATCGATATCGACATTTCCGGCCATCGCTCGAAGTCGTTGCACGAGTTCGACGGCCAGGCATTCGACTACGTTATCACCGTATGCAGCAAGGCCAGCGAGAACTGCCCGGTATACCCCGGCGCCAATCGCATCGCATGGGATTTCGATGACCCGGCGGCAATCGAGGGCGAATACGACGTTCGCCTGCGCGCATTCCGTCGCGTGCGCGACGAGATTCTGGGGCGGCTGCGGTTGTTTCTGGCGGCACTCGACGGCGACGAACGGAACGCGTGACACCCACAACCGGCGCTCGGCAGCTGGCGCATCGGCGGTTGACGGACTCCGCCGGTTACGCCGGCGGGTGTAGCCCGCGTTTGCAGAGCAGGTTGGTGTAGCGGCCGGTTGTGGTGTTATAGCGGGAAAGGATTTCCCGGCGCGTGCATGGGCCTACCGTACCGGTGGCGTGATCAACATTGCTCAACGAGAACCCAAGGCGCTCCAGCAACAGCAGATAGTCTTCGGGATCAACACCAAATGCCGCCAAGGCACGGGGGTTGTACTCGGTGAGCAACACAAGGTCCGGGCTTTGCGCCATAAGCCGTTCGGCGCCGGCCATCGCAAGCATCTCGGCGCCTTCCACGTCGATCTTCATGAAATCGATCGGGCCGGTTACCACGTCATCCAGCCGCACGGTGCCGATCTCGATGTAGGCATCCCCCGGCGCCTGCTCGGCCAGGCTGTGGTGCGCGCCGCTGCGAAGCTGGCGATACAGGCGCGTTGTGCCCGCTGCATCGCTGGCCGCCTTCTCCAGCACCTTCACGTTGCGGTAGCCGTTGGCTTCCACGTTGCGGCGCAGGATCATGGCATTGTCGGGATCGGGCTCCACGGCAATCACGCTGCCCTGGGGCCCAACACAGCGGGCCAGCAGCAGCGAGAAGTAGCCGATGTTGGCGCCCAGATCCAGCACCCGCGCCCCCGGCTTCACCTCCGATCGCACGATCGCGGTTTCCAGCGGCTCGTAATCCCGCGCCCGCGCCAACCCAAGCGAGTCCACCGGATCCAGCCACATCTCATGCCCGGCAACGCTGACGCGCCGTGGGGTAAGTCGTGCCTTGATAAACCGGTTCACCCGCTTCAATACACGGGCCCTGGGTAACAGGCCAGAGGCCAGCGCACGCTCGAGCATGCGCTGGTACAGCGAAAGGAAAGGAGCAGCCATTGCACCAATCTACGCCGCGCGCGTTATCGGGCAATAACCACACCCACACCCAGCCTACTGCGCCACGTAACCGCCATCAACCAGCATCGCGTGCCCGGTCACGAACGACGCCGCATCCGAACACAGCCATACAACGGCCTCGGCAATCTCCTGAGGCGTCCCCATTCGCTTCATCGGATGCAGGCCGGTCACGAAATCGTAGATGGGATTCCCTTCCACGATGCCCGCATGCTCCAGCATCGGCGTGGCTATAAACGCGGGGCACACGGCATTCACCCGGATGCCCTGCGTTGCGTACTCGATAGCGCTCACCTTGGTAAGCCCCACCAGCCCATGTTTGGCGGCCACATAGGCCGGCGCATTGGCGAACCCCACGTGCCCCAGTATCGACGCCATGTTCACGATCGCCCCGCCGCCGCCAGCAAGCATCGCCGGTATCTGATACTTCATGCACAACCACACACCGGTAAGGTTCACGTCGATCACACGCTGCCAGGCGGCGATGGGGTAGTCGGCCGTTGTCGCCGATTCGCCCGCGATGCCCGCGTTGTTGCACGCAAAATCCAGACGGCCATAGGTTGCAACCGCGGCATTCACCAGTGCTTCAACATCGGCGGGATTGGCGACGTCGCAGTGCACGAACGTTGCCCGGCCGCCGGCCTCGGCAACACGGCGCACGGTTTCGTTGCCCTCGGTTTCCTGGATGTCGGCGACGATCACGGCGGCGCCACGCGCGGCAAATGCCAGCGCGCACGCACGACCGATGCCGGTGCCAGCACCGGTAACAATCGCAACACGGTTCTCGAATTCAAGGCTCATGATTACTTCTCCTGAACAACATTCATGATGAAAGGGCAACGCGGGTTTACGGCATTGTTGCCGAAGCCCCCGCACCTCGTGATTCGGCCTCGGACACAATGCGATGCATCCGGACAACGGCGTCGGGATTAAGCGAGATGGACGTAATGCCCTGCTCAACCAGCCAGGCCGCGAACTCCGGATAGTCCGAGGGCGCCTGCCCACATATGCCGATCGGTTTGCCCGCGCGGTGCGCCGCCGCGATCGCCTGGGCGATCATCGCCATCACGGCCGGGTCGCGCTCGTCGAACAGGTGCGCAACCGTGCCGGAGTCGCGATCGATGCCCAGCACCAACTGCGTAAGATCGTTCGAGCCGATCGAATACCCGTCGAACACCCGCAGGAATGCGTCGGCATTCATCACGTTCGAGGGCAGCTCGCACATGGCGTAAATCTCCAGCCCGTTGTGGCCCTGGCGCAGCCCATGCCCTGCCATGGTTGCAATCACGCGCTCGGCCTCGGCCACCGTGCGGCAGAACGGGATCATCACCTTCACGTTGACAAGGCCCATCTGCTCGCGCACGCGAAGCAACGCCGCGCACTCCAGCGCGAACCCCTCGGCGTATCGCTCATCGTAATACCTGGAAGCGCCCCGGAACCCCAGCATCGGGTTTTCCTCGGACGGCTCGAACTCCGCGCCCCCAAGCAACCTGGCGTATTCGTTGGTCTTGAAATCGCTTGTGCGCACAATCACCGGGCGCGGGAAAAACGCCGCGGCGATACGGGCCACCCCCTCGGCAAGCCGCCGCACGAAATACTCGGCCGGTTGTTCGGTACCGATACGCTCGGCGATCGCGGCAACCGCTTCGGGGCTGGCCAGCGCGGGGTAGCGCACCAGCGCCATCGGGTGCATGCCGATCTGGTTGTTGACAATAAACTCAAGGCGCGCCAGGCCAACACCGGCGTTCGGCAGGGCCGCATGCGCAAACGCCTTGGCCGGGTCGCCCACGTTCAGCATCACCGCCGTGCGCGTGGGCGCCAGTTCGCCAACACCAACGCTCTCCACATGGAACGGGATTTCGCCCGCGTATACATGCCCCTCGTTCCCCTCGGCGCAGCATACCGTTACCATGGCGCCCTCGACAAGCGATTCGGTTGCATTGCCGGTACCAACAATGCAGGGCAGGCCCAGCTCGCGCGAAACAATGGCCGCATGCGCGGTACGCCCGCCCTCGTTGGTGACGATGGCGGCAACCCGCTTCATCACGGGTTCCCAATCGGGATCGGTAATGCGCGCCACAAGGATGTCGCCCGGCTGCACGCGCGCCAGATCACGGGCCTCGCGAACGATGCGCACCGGGCCGGCGGCAATCTTCTCGCCCACCGCCTGCCCCCTGGCCAGCACTTCCCCGCCGGGTACATCAAGGTGGTACGTAACCGCCACCGCCGACGCCGGCCGCGCGGAGTGGACCGTCTCCGGCCGCGCCTGCACAATCGCCAGCTCGCCGGTTACGCCGTCCTTCGCCCATTCGATATCCATCGGCTGCGGATGCCCGGCCAGCCGCGAATAATGCTCCTCGATACGCACCGCCCAACGCGCCAGCGCCAGCACATCGTCGTCGGCAAGCGAGTAGCGGGCGCGATCGGCCGCGCTTGTGGGCTGCTCCACGGTGCCGCCATCCTCGGCATAAGCGGCGCGCACCTCCTTGGTGCCCAGGCGTCGCGCGATGATCGGCATGGGCGCGGTGGCAAGCGTGGGCTTGAACACGCTCCATTCATCGGGCGATACGCTGCCGCGAACAACCGGTTCGCCCAGCCCCCACGTGCCGCTTACCACAACCAGATCGCGCACGCCCGATTCGGGATCAAGCGTGAAGATCACACCGGCGCTCCCTTCGTTGGCGCGCACCATCGGCTGCACCCCAACCGAAAGCGCCACGCTCATCTGGTTGTATCCATGCCGCGCACGATAATCGATGGCCCGATCGGTGAACAACGAGGCATAACACTCGCTCACCGCGGCAAGCAATCCCTGCTCGCCGCGCACATTCAGCACGGTGGCATGCTGGCCGGCGAACGATGCGCCGGGCAGGTCCTCCGCCGTCGCCGACGATCGCACGGCAAGCTCGGCATCGCGACCCAGACGATCGCGCAGCCGGCCGTATGCCAGCAGGATCGCCGCGGCAACGTCATCGGGCAACGGCGTTTCGGCAACCATCGCGCGCGCGGCGGCCCCGCGCGCGGCCAGGTCGGCAATGTTCCCCGTATCAAGCCCGGCCAGCAATTCTTCCAACCGCGAGCCCAGCGCGCCTTCCTCCAGCAGCCGATGATAGGCGGCCGTGGTAGTGGCAAACCCATCCAGCGCCCGGACACCCGTGCCGGCAAGCGCGTTATACATCTCCCCCAGCGACGCGTTCTTGCCGCCCACGCGCGGCACGTCGTTCATCGAAATCGAGTCGAAGTCCAGAACGTATGCGCCACTGTTGCCCATGTCATTCACCTCGTTTGGTTCGCGGCATATCCCTCGTTATTAACGTAGTGGAACGCGCGGGTGCCGTCCATGATGTACATCATGGTTTTGTGATCATTACATGCGTGTGTGGGGGATAACGCCATCATTCGGCGGAAACGGAGGCGGGGCACTTGTTCCGATGCGAACGCATCAGGGGATATGCGCTCGCCGCCCTCATCGCCGCTGTATCGAAACACTCACAGATACTGGGCCAGATTGGCGCGATAGTACTCAACCGTGCGGCGCAACCCTTCGGCCAGATGCACGCGCGGCGCCACGCCGAGCATGTCGCGGATGCGCCTGTCGTCGGCATAATAATCGCCGATATCGATGCGGCGCCTGTCCTCCGGGAACGCACGCAACACAAACTCGCCGCCGCCGGCAGCTGCAACAACCATCTCGGCCAGCTCGCGAAGGCTTACCGGCCGTTCGCCACCAAGATTGAACACCTCACCGGCGGCGCGCTCGTGGACCGCGGCGGCAAGCAGGGCATCAACGGCGTCGTCAACGTAGGTGAAGTCGCGAAGCTGATCGCCCTCCCACACCTCGAACGGCATGCCCTGCACGGCCAGGCGCACCCACACACCCAGGAACGTCTGGCGGGCGTCCTTCACGCGCATCCGCGGGCCATACGTGTTGGTAAGGCGCAGCGAGCACGAGCTGATGCCGTACACGTTGTTGTACAGGATGTGGTACCACTCGCCGGCCATCTTGTTGATGCCGTTCACATCCACCGGGCGCAGGATGTGGCGTTCGTCCACCGGCAGGTAATCGGGCCGGCCGTACAACTGGCGCGTGCTGGCGAACACGATCCGGATACCGGGATTGTATCGCCGGCATGTCTCCAGGATGGAAAGCTGCGCGCGGCAATTGATGTCCAGATCGGTGAACGGATCGGCCATGGAATCCATGTGGCTTGTCTGGCCGGCCAGGTTGAACAGGTAGTCGCGCCCCTGCACCAGATACCGCATGGAGTGCTCGTCGCGCACATCCGAAATGTTCACCGTAACGCGCCCTTGCAGGCCATCGATGTTGAACAGATTGCCGCCGTACTCGGGGATCAGGCTGTCCACCAGCAGAACATCGGCGCCGGCATCGGCAAGCCTCGCGGCCAGATTGGAGCCGATGAAACCCAGGCCGCCGGTGATAAGCACGCGCGCGCCGTTGAACGATGTATCAGCCATTGGCTTCTCCGGTTGCAGCAACGGTGCCGGGGTTGCCCAGCGGTTTGCGGATTTCCTGCCACATGAACGCCAGCATGAACACCACCCACACCGCCGACAGCAGCACGGCCGAATCCAACACGCCCACCGCACGGCTGAACGGCGGGCCGTTGCCATCGATGCCGTAGAACAGGTACAGGTTGATGTTGGTGAACAACACCACAAACGCGGAGATCACCGCATAACGGCTGTTGGCCAGATAGATAAGGATGGCGACGATGCCGGCCAGGTACAGGTGATTTTCGTGTACGCCGATGTTGAACGTGAAGTACGAGAGGAATCCCAGCAACGCCGTGACCATCAGATTCTCGAAGGTCTTCTGGCGCCGTACGGCCAGCCACAGCGCGGCCAGATACGACGCGCCGAACAACGCACGCGAGACCCACGTGATCACCGGCCCGGCCTTGCTGATATACCGTGCAAGGCCATCGTTCAGCGGCGCGTATTGTTCCGGCGCAACCAGGTGCAGCACGTACGTCACGATCCAGTTCAGGTTCAGCGCGTTCGCGCTGGGATAGCGGTGCGACATCGCCCGCACAAACGCGCGGGCAATCTCCACGCCATAAATCGAGAACAGGATGCCAACTATCACGGCGCTTGGCAGAACAACCTGCATCAGAAAGCGCCGCCAGTTCGCCGTCCGAATGCTCGCAAACGAGTTGATCTCCAGCAGGTGGATGCACATGAACGGCAGCAGCAACACCGACTGCCACTTGATCATGAAGCTGATGGTGTACAGGATTGAGAACGCCGTGAACTTTCGCCTGCTCAGCATCAGCATCGCCAGCACGAACGTTGGCGTGAAATAGGCATCCAGATACCCGAGCGCCACGCTGTTCAACGTCAGCGCCAGATGCACACATGCGGTAAGCACCAGGTTGCGTGTGTAGGCGTAGATGGCCGCCGAGGTCAGGAACAGGAACAACACCAACGACCACTTGATGCCAGCGAATATGTCGCCGCCGAACATCGCCGAGATCTTGGAGCTGGCAAACAGCATGAAGATGGAGATCGGCGGATAATCCCCCTTGTCGGCCGGGTATCCCTGCACCACCCCATACTCGTGGGCATTCTTGATCCACGTGGTCCAGATCCCCACATCACCGGTGCCGGGCGAGTTCACGAACGTCAGCGAGAAGACGGCGATCAGAGCAAAGAGCAGCACGGCCCAGATCGTGGTCCGATTGGTTGCTCCGCCGATTTGTTCAGTGTATGGATTCATCCGGGCATCCTTGAGCAATCTTCCCAGTCAGTCTGCTGAAATACTTCCGTTCGATGTTGTCCATCAGGAGGCATAGACAAGCGTGCTGACCAAAGCGTAGCAGAGCCGGCGTGGTACGTTCACGGTGTCGCCTGGTAAGCGGGACATTGAACAACTCCGAAAGAGCGCCATCGTCAGGCCCTCCTACGGAGGCCTATCCACAAGCCCCGGCAGGGGGCGAACCGTCTGTAGAAACCCGGGCACACAACCATCAACAAGCCCCGGCAGGGGCGAACCCTACAGCCGCAATTCACGGCACGCTCCGATGGAGCTTCTATTCGCTTCGAGAACATCTCTGCTACAGACAGGTGCCTCCTCGGAGGCCTATCCACAAGCCCCGTCAGGGGCGAACCGTCTGTAGAAACCCGGGTACACAACCATCCACAAGCCCCGTCAGGGGCGAACCGTATGGCCGCAATTCACGGCACGCTCCGATGGAGCTTCATTCCGCTGCCGGAGCATTTCTGCTACAGACAGGGGCCTCCTACGGAGGCCTATCCACAAGCCCCGGCAGGTACGAACCGTCTGTAGGAACCCGGGCACACAACCATCAACAAGCCCCGGCAGGGGCGAACCGTACGGCCGCAACTCACGGCACGCTCCGATGGAGCTTCGATCCACTTGACGTGCATCTCTGCTACAGACAGGTGCCTCCTGACGGGCACACCGATTTGTCGAAGCGCGCGTTACCACCCTGTCAGACTGTTGAACTCATCGGGGCCAGCGGTCTCCCGGCGCGGAGGCACACCAGGCTCTCAGTTGCGCTTGCGCGAGCGATGGTAATCGCCCTTCGAGAGCTGTTTCTCCAGCCAGGCGTACAGCACGATGAAGAGATATCGGCTCCCCATCTCCTTCAACTTCAACTTCGATTCGCCGGTTGTGCGATTGGTCCACGAGATTGGAAGCTTCGCGAATGTATAGCCGCGCACGATGGCCTTCAGCGGTAGCTCCACGGTCAGGTTGAAGTGCGCCGAGAGCAGCGGCTGCACACCATCGATCACCTCGCGCCGATAACACTTGAAAGCGTTGGTGATATCGTTATGGTCTATCCGGAACAGGACCTTGATGAACCAGTTGGCGAGGCGATTGATCGCCAGCTTGTGTTTCGGATAATCGATCACCCTGGCGCCGGCCACAAATCGCGAGCCGAACACGCACTCGTACCCTTCCTGGATCTTCCGGTAATAGGCAACGATATCATCCGGAGCGTCGGAGAGATCGGCCATCACAATGCAGACGGCATCGCCGCGGAAACTCTCCAGCCCCTTGCGCACGGCAAACCCGAAGCCATGCGGCGGCGTGTTGTTCACGTATCGGAACGATGGGTACCGCGCGGCAAGGCTGCGCAGAATGGCCTCGGTGCCGTCGCTGCTGTTATCGTTCACCACAACGATCTCGGCGTCGGCGATGCCCTCCTCCTCGAACTTCCGAAGGATGGCCGTGCAGGTGCGCTCCACGCCGCCCTCCTCGTTGTGGGCGGGGATCACCACGGAGAACCGTACGGCCGAGTACGGCCCGCCCTCGGCAATCTGGCTGGCGCTCAGGTCCATCGGCTCCTGTTGCCGTCGTGTATCTCAACCAGGATATCGCGCACGTTGCGCGTAAGGCTCCAATCCGGGAAGTGGCCCTGAAACTTGGCCACGTCGCTCACCCACCAGATGTGATCGCCCACACGATTGTCGGCCACGTACGTGGTGTTCATCCGGTTACCGGAGATTTCCTCGCACATGGCAATCGCCTCCAGCATCGAGCAGTTGCTGAATCGCGCGCCGCCGATGTTGTAGGCCTCGCCCGGGCGTGGGTTGCGCGCGAAATGATCGAACGCGTTCACCAGATCGGTGGAGTGGATGTTGTCGCGGACCTGCTTTCCCTTGTAGCCGAATATCCTGTACTCGCGCCCGGTGATCGCGCACTTCATCAGATAGGCCAGGAACCCGTGCAGCTCGGCGCCGGAATGGTTGGGGCCGCTGAGGCAGCCGCCACGGAACACGCCGGTTTTCATACCGAAGTATCGGCCGTACTCCTGCACCATCACATCGGCCGCCACCTTCGAGGCGCCGAACAGCGAGTGCTTGCTGTTGTCGATCGACATCGTTTCATCGATGCCACGCTCGAAATACGGATGCGTTTCGGCAACCTCCCAACGGGTTTCCAGCTCCAGCAACGGAAGCGCGTTGGGCGTGTCGCCGTACACCTTGTTGGTGGATGTGAAGATGAACACCGCGTCCGGCGCATGCAGGCGTGTGGCCTCAAGCATGTTCATCGTCCCCACCGCGTTGACACCAAAATCGGTAAGCGGCTCGCGCGCGGCCCAATCGTGCGAAGGCTGCGCGGCGGTATGGATCACCAGTTCGATCTGGCCGGCATGTTCGGCAAACACGCGGTTGATCGCGTCAAGGTCGCGTATGTCGGCATCGATGTTCCGGAAATCAGGGAACTGCGAACGCAGCGCATCCAGAGTCCACCGTGTCGAGGCTTCCTCGCCAAAGAAATACCGGCGCATGTCGTTGTCGATACCAACCACGTTCATCCCCTTGGCGCAGTAGTATCGCACCGCTTCCGAGCCAATCAGGCCCGCGGCTCCGGTAATGATCGCTGTTCCCATAGTCCTGTGTCAGGCTCCCAGAAGTTTCGCGAAGTCGGCCTCGTGCTCCCGAAGCCACTCATAGGTATCGGCTATCACCGCTCGTGCATCGTGCACGGGGCTCCAGCCGAATCGTTCGATGCCTCGATTGTCGGTGAGGTACCAGATCACATCGGCATGCCGCTGCGCCAACTCGGCGGCGATTGGCACCGTGTTGCCCGTGATCGTCCGGCACAGCTCGGTAGTCTCGGCAAGCGAAAGGTTTGCCGTGCGCGAGCCGCCGGCATTGTATACGTCGGCATGGCACTCGCCGATCACGGCAAGTTGCCGGCGCACCAGCTCAACCAGATCGTTGATGTGCAGCAGATCGCGCACCTGCCTGCCGTTGCCGCCAAAGCCGATGTACGACAACGGACGCCGGAAATAATGCGCGGCCAGCCAGTAGGTAAACACTCCCTGATCCACCTTGCCCAACTGCCACGGGCCGGCGATCACACCGCAACGATTGATAATCGAGGGCACGCCGAAGTTCGCGGAGTATTCGGTAAGCAACAGTTCGGCGGCCAGCTTGGTGGCGCCATACAACGATCGCGGGCCGGCCAGCGGAAAATCCACGCCGATCCCCGCATCGCTTACACCGGTTGCGCCAGCGGGCGCCGAAAGTTCGAACCGGGTATCGAGCTCCTGAAACTCCAACGCATTGATACGCCCGTACGGATACACGCGCGACGTGGAGAAGAAGAGCACCGCGGCGCCGGTACGCCGCGCGAACTCGAAGCAGTTGACCGCCCCCACAAGGTTCACGTTCACCATGTAGGCCGCCTCGTTGCCGCTGCTGCCGGCCAGCACCGAGGGTTCGGCGCTGCACTCGACAAGCACATCGCATCGTTCGCCCAGCTTGGCGAAATCCTCCGGGTTGCGAACGTCGCCGTGCACGAACCGGCAGCCGTGCGCCCGCACACGATCCAGCAACAACTCCGATCCCCTGCGCGAGAGATTATCGAAACACACAACGCTGTGCCCGTCGGCGGCCAGCGCCACGGCAAGGTTCGAGCCAACAAAGCCGCAGCCGCCAGTGATTACAATGGTGCTCATGCCTGTGATACCCGCGGGAATGAATTCGGCAATCAGCCGAGAAGGGGATCGATCCGGCCGCCGATGCCTGGCAGGGCACGGCCGTTCAACGATGATGCAGAGGGAACCGGCCGGCGCATGTCATCAATCGCGCAGCCGGCAGAGAAATGTTTTCACAACGGTTGGCTCGCCGATCACCGAAGCCAGATCGTACGCAATGCCGGCGAACTCGGTATGGACCTCCAGCCCGGATGCGGCAAAGGCTGCAACCAGGGCGTCGCGGTTGAAACTCAGCTCCACCGTGGGCGCGCCATACGCGGTTTTGCGCAGGTACACCGTGGGGCGGCTGTGGTGCACCGTCACGGTGTGGAAGATACACCACGAGCGGGCAACACGCGCCGATTCGGCGATCGCCTGCTCGAAGCGCGCGATATGCATCAGCGCTGCCCCGTTGAACACGATATCGAAGGACTTGTCCGCGAACGGGAGCCCGGTTGCATCGGCACGGACAAAGGGCACGCCGGGGTAACGCGCGCCGGCAAGCGCAACCATGGCCTCCGAATAGTCGGACCCCGTGTATCGCACCGGCCGGCCCAGCAGGTATGGCAGGATCTCGGAGTAATAACCGCTGCCGCAGCCAACCTCCAGAATCTCAGGTTGATCGATGCCCGTTGCAGCCACCGCGTCGGCGGCCGCGCGAAGGTCCTGACGTACCGATCCGGCGCGCATGGCATCCAGCACACGGCCGAACGCGGCATCCTGGCGCTCGGCAACATCGGGCGCCGCCCACCCATCCAGCCGCAGGGCAAGCGCCTCGTCCCGGGTCACTACCAGGTAGTTCGCCGAGCTGGGGCCGCGCGCCGCCGGTCCCTTGCCCATCAGGGAACGGACACGCCGAAGGATGGAACGGAGGGTACGCTTCACCACAGTGTTTCCGGCTGGAGTAACATCAGCGGCCCCGCCGCATACGCCGCAGAACGCGCCCGGGCAACGAAAGCAACCGCCGGCGACGCATCGCCGAACGGCGGGCTGCAACAACGTATTCGATTTCGCCCCACATACCCCGTGCAACGGGATCATCGCCGAACTGGTCGCGGTAGGCGAACGCCAGATCGGTTGCATGGCCAAGCTGCCCGCAGGCCATCGCGATCACCCATGCCAGCGCGTACTCGCGCTCGCCAAGTTCGGCATCGCGCATGCTGGCGATCGTTCGCAGATACCGGGCCTCGCACCACCCCGGCGCCGAGCCGAACGTGTGCCGCACGGTGCGCTCGTCCAGATCGGGCCGCAGTTCCTGAAGGCGCGCGAATGTTGCGCGCTGCATGCGCAGCGTTTCCTTGACGGTACACGCGGCAAGCCAGAATCCACGGCGCATCAACTCACGGTGGGCATCCACGAAATGATCCTCGCCATGGTACGCGTCGATCAACCCGGGTTCGATATCCAGCGCAAGAAGGCGCGCGGCGCGGGCCTCGCCAAGGCCGGCGAAAATACGCAGGTCGGTTCCCTGACTGTCCACCTTCAGCCAATCCACCGACGCCAGCCGCAGGCGGTCGGCAATGGCCGCCAGCGTTGCCGCAGGCACCGTAACGCTCCGCTCCACGGTGAACAGATCGGCGAAGAGATACGCGGCCAGCGATTCGGCGTCCGGCATCAACACGCTTGAGCAGAACGGCGAGCGCGTAAGATGGAACGTGACGCTGGCAACGTCGGCACGGTCGGTCACGGCCTCGTTCACCATCGTAGCCCTGGCGAACGGCGTGCCGGCAGGCTCGTGCAGCTCGCGGCTGTCGGGATCGAACCCCACGTAATGCACAAACGGAGCAAGCCCGCGCCATATCTCCGGTGGCGCGTCGGACGCGCCAACGTCCACGAACACGGGCACCGGGCTCATCCCGGCAAGAGTCCGGGCAAGGGTCTGCGGCCTGATTATCATCGGTTCACCGGACGTGTACGTATCGTTGCCATGAATATCTCATTTGCCATGATCACCGCCAGCCGCCGCGCCCGATCACCGGCGCACGGCATGCGTCACGCAGGCAGATGCCGCTCCAGAATCCGGGCCAGCTCGGCCATTCGGCGGGCGTAATTATGATCGCGTAATGTTCGCTGCTGCCCGGCGTGCGCAATCGCCGCACGCTCCTCCTCGTGTTTCAGGTAATAACCGATCAGCTCGGCGCATTCCCCGGGGCTTCGATACGCCACCACTTCCCGCCCTGGCTCGAACATCTCGTGCAGGTTTTCCTTCCAATCGGTCATCAACAACGTGCCGGCCCCGGTTGCCTCGAACAGACGCATGTTGTTGGCAAACGGACCTGCGATGCCGATATGATGGTTCAGCGTGATGCGCGAACCGGCCAGCACCTCGTACATCGCCCGGCCCCACACAGGGCCGTGGTGCCGATTGCGCAGCACCGAGCCGGCAGGCAGGCGCTCGGCCCCCTTGCCCCAGATATCGATGCCGATCGTGTTGGCGAGGAACTCCAGCAGCTCGCCGCGCGCGCCATGATGACCCGATACGCTGCCAACAAACGACAGATCAACCGCGGCGCGCTGTGGCGACAATGCATCCAGCACGCGCGGATCGAATGCAAAGCGGTTAAGCTCGCTGGCGATACCCCGGGTTCGGAACCGTGTCACGAAATTCGGCAGCGACGAGATGATCAGATCATACGCGCCCAGATCCTCGCGGTCGCTCAGCGGCGAGGCAACCTGCCCCACCACCAGGCGCACCGCCGGCTTCAGCGATCGAAGGAATGTGCCGCTGAACCCGTCCATGATCTGGTTCAATACCACATCGGGGCGGAAGCTCTCGATCTGCGCGCGCAACACGTCGTACATCCAACGGGTATCGGCAACCGGCGAAACCCACGGCACAAAGCCGCCGCGCAATCGCACACCAAGCCGCGTTGCGCCCTCCGGTTGCAGGGCCAATCCGTGCTCGCGCGCCCACGCCCGCTGCATCGGCTCGTTGTTCATGTGCAGCTCGCACGCCTCGTGGCCCAGCGCTCGCAGATTGTGCGAGTAGAAATCGGCAACCCCGAACAGGCTGGCGTTCCGGGCCCCCATCTGCCCGGCATACGGCTCGGCCGCAAGCCCGGGCGTGGAATCATACAGCCAGCGCAGGAAGTCCGTGTAGTCGGAATTGATGATCGCTATGCGCATCAGCCGTTGCCTCCGCGTGGGCCAGGCGCCCCGTTGCGGGCAGGCGATGTGTTGCCATCGACGGCTTCATCGGTCCAGGCCAGCAATGCCCGGGCCTGGCGAGCGGTTGCCTCCGTGCGCCGATCCGGCTCCGCGCCGGACTCCACTTCCAACGCCGTCTGTATGCTCCAGCGATGCGACTCGTTGCGCATCAGATTCAGCAACATCAGCGGGTTGCCGATCGGCGGAAGCCCCCGCGCCGGGGCCTTGCCAAATCGGCCCCGCAACGAGGCCATCAGCCGCCCAACATTGGCGCGCACGCCGCCGTCGGCAACAGCGCCGGCCGCGCGTTGAAGCCATCGCCGATACCGTGTATCCCAAAGGTGCACCGCCATCTCCTGCCAGCACGCGGCATACAGGTCCGCCTTGGCCAGCACGTCGCCCGCGTTTCGCAGGTGTTCCAGATATGGCGCCGCGTCGGTTATGATCTCCGCGGGTTCGCCGGCTGCGCAACTGATGGGCAACACATCGGCGGCGACGATACGGCGGCCCAGGAACTGGATCTCAACGGCCAGCCCCCATTCGGTTTTCGGATAACGCGCCGCGTCCGGATAATCGAACACGAAGTTCCCAAGGCTGTACAGGATCAGCCCGTTGCCATACTGCTCCCACGGCTGCGGCACATGCGGATGATGCCCCACAACCACGCTGGCCCCGGCGTCGATAAACGAGCGCAGCCGCATGCGGCATTCCGGCGGCGGCAGCGGTATTTCCTCCACGCCGCCATGCGCCAGCACAACCACCACATCGTACTGTCGGGCGGCCTCGGCGATACGCGCCAGGGTGTCGGCATGCCCGCACCAGGCCGTGCCGGCCGCATCACCTTCGGCAACACCGAACTCCTTCTCGCAGCAGCCGATCACCGCCAGCCTCATGCCGCCGGGAACATCGAACACGGCGGGCGCAAGCGCGGCATCGTGATTCTCGCCCGCCCCGCACGTGGCAAGGCCGGCCTCACGGCAGGCGCGCGCGGTGTGCGCCATCGCCGCGGCGCCAAAATCCATGCTGTGATTATTGGCCAGCGTAACGCCGCCGAAGCCGCACGCGGCAAGCGCGCGCGGCGTTGCCGCGTCGATCGCTACCGGAGGCCCCGATTTCGGCACGGGCGCGGCGCCGCCACGTATCGCCCCTTCCAGATTGCCCAGCGCCACATCAGCCGCGCCGATGCGTTCGGCAAGCCGTGGGCCTGCAATGGCCGCGCGGCCATCGGCATCGGCAACCGTGGCATCCAGCCGGCCGGCAACACAGATATCACCAACGGCAAACAACGTCCACCGCTGCGCGCCCGTATCGTTGCCGGCGCCGGCGTCGGCACTCATGCCCGGGAAGGTGATATGGTTCGCGTTATCCTTCACGATCATCACAACAATCTCAGCGCAAGCGCCTGCAGGGCCTCCAGCCTGTTCACCGCCTGCAGATCGCCGACAACGGCCGCCGCGCGTGCCGCCGCAACCGCATCCGGCTGGATCCATTCATCAAGCGCCCGGCCCGCCTGCGGGATCGGCCACAACGCCGCATCGCCGCCGGCGCGCATCGCGTCCTGCTCCAGCGTGTTGCGGGTTGGGTTGAACATCTTCAACGGACCAAGGCGAAGCGGCCGGGGGAGCACCGAGGCAACACCGCGCGAAGCAAGATAGCCGCGCGTCATCTTGAACGGCGCGTTCAGGAAGGAGACCGGGATGTCGGCAACGGACTTCAGATTCCGGTTCACCATCTCGATCTGGAGCCGTCGCCCCTCCAGCGCCGTGCGCGGCAACGACAGCGTGAAGCGCGCCAGCTCGCGATCCACGAACGGCGTTCCCACACCCTTCCAATAGTCATACATCATCGGCTGGTAGTAGGAGAACCCGAACACATGGCTCCAGTGAAACGCCATCCACACCTTCTGGAAATGCGCGCCATCCACGCCGCGATACTCGGCCTCGAGTTCCGTGTTGATCGCATCAAGCGCGCTCTCGAGCTCACCGCCAAGCGCAGGCCCCGCCGCCGCCCGCAGTTCCCGGGCGCTCCACATGTACCACTTGTCGGTAAGGCGCTGCAGCATCGTGCGATCGCCGGGCGCCATCGCCGCGGTCTGCGCGCCGCCGTGCGGGTCGCCGATATAGCCGGTGACAATCGGCTCCGGCTGATTGCGCACGGCTTCCAGAAACGGCATCTGATACATGCCATGGAAATGCATGGCGCTGCCGAACCAGTCGCCCCACATCGGCGTATGCCGCGCAAGGTATTCGGTGCCCATTGCAACCCGCTGCCACGGCAATCCCAGGCGCTCGGCAACACGCCGCGCGAACAACGTATCCTTCCAGCCGGCCGGGCCATAGGTCCAGGCACGCATCGGTATGCCGGCCTGGGTACCAATCGCCGCGATCAATCGCGAGTCCACCCCGCCGGACAGCGGCAGCGTCCAGGCCGGCGCCGTGCGCAGCGATCGCAGTATGGCATCGCGCATCCGCTCGAACATCTCGTCGGCAAGCTCGGCCCAGCCGCGATCCCAGCGCTCGTCGCTTGGCGCCACACTCCACATGCGCCGGCAGGCGAAGCCGCCGGATTCGTCCCACGCGGCGGCGCAATCGGCCGGCACCACGCGCATGTCGCGGTACAACGTCCAGTCGCCAACGAAATGCCCGTTCAGCAGCAGCGATACAATCGAGGGGGTCGAGAAATCGGCGGGGGTGTATTCGGCCGACGCAACCACAACGGGCTCCAGCGTGCTGGCAACACGCCCTGCACCAGTTGCTGCATGAAACAGCGGGATGCTGCCGGCCCAGTCGCTCCAGGCATTCCAGCGCAGGCCATCGGCGGAGATATGCAGCAGCAGCAGCCGGCCATCCCACGGGATGCGGAAATCCGCTCCACGCCCAAGCGCTACAGCGCGCGCGGCTTCGGCGGCCGTAGCCGGCAAGCCGGCATCACCCACCGGACGGCCAACGCGGACCACAAGGGCACCGTCGTGCAACACATGCATATCGCCCGCAAGCGCGCCGTGACCCCACACCTCCACCTCGGTGGCGCCTATGGTGCGGCACTCGCGGGCAAGCCACGGGAAATGGCCCAATGCCCGGTCGGCCGCGCGGTCACCGGCAAGCGCCGCATGGTCGGCAATCGCCGTGCGCAGACGCAATCCAACAATCATGACGCCCCCTCCGGCCCGGGCGATTGCCCAAGCGCGCGGCGCAACTCGGCGAACCTCTCGATTGGCGCTGTTGCATGGGTCGAAGCCTCGCGCCCAAGGTTCAACATCATGGCGTTACGATCGCGGAGCAGCGACTCGGCAATCGCCGCCACCGCATCGGGCGTCAGCGAATCCGGCACAAGCCGGGTATGGATCATCGCCTCGCGAGGATCGGTGTACCGCACATGCAGATCCTGCAGGTAGTTGCCCCAGCGGTCGCCCGGCACCAGTTCCAGCACAGCGCCCGCATGCGCCGAGGGCAGCAGCATGTTGCTGCCGTGAACGCCGATTACCAGATGGCTTGCCGCGTACAACCCGCACCAGTGGCGCTCGGTGGCTTCGTCGATCGCGGCGGCGCGTTCGTCGGCAATCCATGCCGGCAATCCGCCCGGCGCCCCCGGCCCCACAACACGAAACACCAGCGATGGGAACGCGGCCAGCAACAGATCGGCAAGGGCCACAACGTGCTGGCGTTGCACATCTGCACGCGCCGAACCCGCCCCCACCGCACGCCCCAGCCGGTCGGCAAGTTTGCGCATCGGCGTATCGTGGCCGCCCCAGACACGATCGTCGCGCCAGATGAACGTCACCACAGGCCGGGCGGTCACGGTTGCCCACAGCGCCTCATCACTTGGCGCAACACGGGTGAAGCGTTGGATGGCGACGTCGGCCGGATGCGGATGCGGCAGCGCCACCGATAGCAGGCACGCGCCGAACTTTTGCACGCGTTGCCCTATCTGCGCAGCCAGCCGATCGTTCCACTCGGCGCCACGGCGCAGCGGCAGATCAACGCTCCATACTTCGGCTACACCATCGGGCACCAGCCATTGCAGATATCGCGGCACCAGCAGGATCAAATCCACATCCGGGCGATGATCGATGTAATACTGGGCGTTGAACAGCTTCAGCAGCGCGTGGCCGTACAGACGATCCAGACAGTTCAGCACAAGCGGCCGCCGCACGGGGCGGTTCGTGCGAACCGTGAAACCAAGATCCTCGTTCGATCGCGCGGCGTATGCCTGCGCCAGCCACTTGGCGAACCACGGCACACCGTGGGCATCGAACACCTGGCCGGTTCCGGCATCCAGCAGCATCGGCGTGTACAGCGCCTGCGCAACCGGCAGATCGCCATAATAACGCCGGCCACACGCAGGGCATCCCAACGCCGCAAGCGGTCGCATCCCGGGCATGTACCAGCCATCGGCAACCAGCCCGGCCGAACAGGCAGGGCAGGCGGCGTTGATCTGTGGTACCGGATGCAGTGTGATCATACTGGCTTATGTAGATGGTAACACCCAACGCCAAACCCTGACTCCGGCTCGCGAACGAATCGACCACGATAAATGTAGCGCCGCTCACGAATTTCGAATGGCGCAAACATCGCAACCAAGTATGCCTCACTGAAGGCACGGTGGGCGTTGAAATACACGCGATTGGTATCGTCCAACGGAACCGAGATGTAGAGATCCCCACCGGGCGCAACCACGCGCTTCAGCTCCGCAATGGCCAACTCGGAACCTGCGGGATCTAGAGGGTCGCCATAACGCCCCAGGCCGATATGCTCAACCACACACAGGCTGGAGAGCGAAGACAGGCTTCCGTCAGCAAACGGGAGAGCCAGTATCGAACCTTCAACAAAATTCAACGTGTCCAGTGGAAGAGATAGCGGTCGAATGTCGACCATGGTAACCGGCACAACCTTCGAAAGCAACGCCACGTATTTATGGTGTGACCCAACGTCCACGTGACTTGCGGGCCTGGCCGATACGATCTTCTCGAATGCCCAGGAGTCCTGATAAAAGTAGATTGGTTCGATCACGGTCTGAGCCGTATCGTCTCCGATACACGGGTACAGGCGCATCGTGGCGATGTCAGCCGGCGCCATCATACGATATGTACGATAACCGCGCCAGAATCGACGCCATGCACCAACTTCCCGCCACAATGATCGCACCGTTCCTGTTACACGGCGGCGCAAATGACGAATAGTCCACAGTATCGGCCCCATTAGGACGCCACAAGATTATCGATCATACAACTTGATGCTCTCATCGAAAATTCGTCCCTACGCTTACGTTTCCAACCGCCATGATCCATGTACCAACGCCACGCCATGGGATATAGGTGGTACCTCGCCCGATCCATAAAAATCGCCGCCGATTACGTTCAGTTCCACAGCATCGGGCACGGCATCCAGATAAGCATCGTCGAGGATAACGCTTATACCAATCCGATACGTAGAGGGTGGAAGCGGCAGATCCGGAATCCGCAGAACAAAGGAACCACGCGATGGCAAAGCGCCAAATTCTTCCTTGGTCAGTCGGTTGTGATGAAGGAACACCGGCACATCCATCGGTGTAGAGAACAGTGCGCTTACGATAGCGCCCCGCAAGTTTTCAGTCCCTTCAAAGTGGAATACAAGTTCCACATCCTGACCGCACAGCGCGGACTCGATAGGATTGCCTGAAATTGAGTCGCGCAATTCAATCTCCGTGATGCGAACTCTTCCATCACCCCGTCGATTTGTCCGTTCTCGTAGCGATATGCTTGCATCCGACAACCCCGTCAGGTACCGCGCGATCGTCTCGGTCTGGCTGCCGATGAATTCAACGCCGCCATGATTCAGCAGCACCCCTCGGGTACACAGGTTCTCCACGGCGGCCATGTTGTGGCTCACGAACAACACGGTGCGTCCCTCGCGCGCAACATCGCCCATCTTTCCCAGACACTTCTTCTGGAACGCGGCATCGCCAACGGCGAGCACTTCGTCAACCAGCATGATCTCCGGTTCCAGATGCGCCGCCACCGCGAACGCCAGCCGCACATACATGCCGCTCGAATACCGCTTCACCGGAGTATCGATGAACTTCTCGACCTCGGCAAACGCCACGATCTCATCGAACTTGCGCACGATCTCGGCGCGGCGCATGCCAAGGATCGCGCCGTTAAGGAAGATGTTCTCGCGCCCGGTCAGCTCCGGATGAAATCCGGTGCCCACCTCCAGCAACGACCCCACGCGCCCGTTGATTTCCGCGCGCCCCTCGGTTGGCTCGGTGATACGCGAAAGGATCTTCAGCAACGTGCTCTTGCCTGCGCCGTTGCGCCCCACAACGCCCATGATGTCGCCGCGCCGAACCTCGAACGAAACGTTCCGCAATGCCCACAGGATCTCGGCCTCGCCCGCGCCGGGGTTATCGCCACGCCTGCGGAACATGCGCGCCGGCGCCGACAGCACATCGGTAATGGTATCGCGCAATGCACGATACTTCTCCCGCCGCCCAAGCCGGTAGCGCTTGCCAAGCCCCTCTATTCTGATTGCTGCGTCGCTCATGCTGCTCACACCACGTCGGCAAAGGTTCTCTCCATCCTGCGGAAGTAGGCCAATCCGCCTATCAGCAGCAGCACAACAACAACGGACGAAACGATAATCGTGGGCGCCTCGGCGCCCGAGCGCCCAAGCAGCGCCCAACGGAACCCTTCCACCACGCCGGCCATGGGGTTCAGGCCGTACAGCGCCCGCCATTGCTCCGGCACGATGCTGCTTGGATAGGCAATGGGCGTGATAAACAACCAGAACTGCGTGAGGAACGGGATTGTGTAGCGCACGTCGCGATACTGCACGTTAAGCGCCGAAAGCCACAGCCCCACCGCAAGCGCTGTCACCACCGCAAGCAACACGAACAGCGGAAGCGCCACGATGGCCACGGTGGGCACGATGCCGAAGTACAGCATCATCGCAATAAGCACCACAAAGGCAATCGCGAAATCAACCAGGCCGGCCAACACGCCCGCAATGGGGATCGCGAGCCTTGGGAAGTAGACCTTGGTGACCAGTCGCTCGTTGGAAACCAGGCTGTTGCTGGATTCGTTGAGCGCGAACGCGAAAAGCTGCCACGGGATCAGCGCGCAGAACGTAAACACCGGATACGGGATACCGTCGGAGGGCACCTTGGCGAGTTTGCCGAAGAACAGGCTGAACACCACCATGGTGAAGAACGGCTGGATGATGGCCCACCCGGCCCCCAGCGCGGTCTGCTTGTAGCGCACTTTGATATCGCGCCATACAAGGAAGTAGACAAGTTCCCGGTAGTCCCACAGCTCGCGCAGCTTCAGCGCAACCCAGCCCTGCGTTGGCTCGATCACCACCACATGGCCGCGCCCGGCGTGGTCATCCGCCCCGGCAACCGCGACATCATGCCCGTGCACGGCGCTCACCTCTGGATCAACGCTCATCCGGCCTCCTGGCGCATCAGGGCGCCCGTCCGCTGGCGGTACCACCGCACCGCGCGCGCGATGCCCGGGCGCAGTTCGATCGACGCACGCCAACCCAGCGCCGCCATGCGCGACACATCCATCAGCTTGCGCGGGGTTCCGTCGGGCTTGGTGGCATCGAAGGCCGTGGCGCCGTCGTAGCCTACCTCGGCGGCAACCAGCGCGGCCAGTTCGGCAATCGAGGAATCGTGCCCAACACCAACGTTCACGAACTCGCCAAGCTCGGCGTGGGTGTAGCGCTCCATCAGAAACAACGACGCCAGCGCAAGATCATCGGCGTGCAGGAACTCGCGCAACGGGGTCCCGGTGCCCCACAGCGTTACGCCTTCGGCGGTGATCCCCAGCCCCGCAAGCAACTCGCGGATCGCCGTTTCGGGCACGGCGCCGTTCGCGGCATCAAACCCAAAACCGATCGGGATCGCCATAAGGTCCCGACGCACCGCGTCAACATCGCCCAGCCGCAACAGCCGCGCCAGCTCGAACTTGCGGATCAGCGCCGGCAGCACGTGCGCGGTCTCCAGGTTGAAGTTGTCGTTCTCGCCGTACAGGTTCGTGGGCATCACCGAAAGGAAATCCGTGCCGAACTGCTCGTTGTAATACCGGCACAGCTTGATCGCCGCGATCTTGGCCACGGCATACGGTTCGTTGGTGGGCTCCAGCGGCCCGCCAAGCAGGTATTCCTCGCGCAGAGGCTGCGGCGCGAGCTTCGGGTAGATGCAGGAGGAGCCCAGGTTCAGCAGCTTGCGAACGCCAAATCGATACGAGGCGTCGATCACATTAAGCGCGATCGCCATGTTGTCGCGGATGAACTCGGCACGGTAGGTGTTGTTGGCGACGATGCCGCCCACCCTGGCCGCCGCCAGGAACACGTACTCCGGCCGTTCGGCCGCGAAGAACGCCTCGGTTTCGGCCTGGCGTGTAAGGTCCAGCTCGTGGCGCGCGCGCGTCACGATGTTGGTGTAGCCGGCAGCGGTAAGCGCCCGGAGTATTGCCGAGCCAACCATGCCGCGATGCCCGGCCACGAATATTGAGGAAGAACGGTCCACGCTTCGGCCTGAAGTATCAACAGTAAGTGAGATATGCCCGCGCTGCGATGCGGGGCAATGCGTCAGTGTTCCCGTTCGGTTGCTATGCGCCCGCTGAGCCGGCGATCCAGCAGTTCGATATCGGCATCAACCATGATGCGCACCAGTTCCTTGAAACGCACCTTCGGCTCCCAGCCAAGCTGGTTCTTCGCCTTCGAGGCGTCGCCGATCAGCAGATCCACCTCGGCCGGCCGGAAGTACTTGGGGTCGATCTCAACATGAGCCTGCCAGTCGAGCCCCGCATGCTCGAACGCCTCCACCAGGAACTCGCGCACGGTGTGGGTTTCGCCCGTGGCTATCACATAGTCATCCGGCTGCGGCTGCTGCATCATCAGCCACATGGCCTCAACGTAATCGGGCGCGTATCCCCAGTCGCGCCGCGCATCGAGATTGCCCAGGTACAGCTTCGATTCCAGGCCGGCGCGGATGCGGGCAATCGCCCGGGTGATCTTGCGCGTAACAAACGTCTCGCCGCGACGCGGGCTTTCGTGGTTGAACAGGATGCCGTTGCAGGCATACATGCCGTAGCTCTCGCGATAGTTCCGCGTGATCCAGTAGCCGTACACCTTGGCGCAACCGTACGGCGAGCGCGGATAAAACGGCGTCTCCTCGTTCTGCGGCACGGCCTGCACCATCCCGTACATCTCGCTGGACGAAGCCTGATAAAATCGGGTCTCGATGCCGGTGTCGCGGATCGCCTCCAGCAGGCGCACAACGCCAAGGCCGGTGATGTCGCCGGTGTATTCGGCGATATCGAACGACACACGCACATGGCTTTGCGCGGCAAGGTTGTAGATCTCGTTGGGCTGCACGTCGCGCAGCACCCGGTTGATCGAGGAGGGATCGTTCAGGTCACCGTAGATCAGCTTCAGGCGCGCGCCGTGTTCGTGCGGATCCTGATAGATGTGATCGATCCGCCCGGTGTTGAACGAACTCGAACGGCGGATGATGCCGTACACCTCGTATCCCTTGCGTAGAAGGAATTCCGCCAGGTACGATCCGTCCTGACCGGTAATGCCGGTAACCAGAGCACGCTGCATGGATTATGACGAGCGAATGACGAAGGAGCGAGGCGCACGGGGATACCGCCTCGCGTACCGATTGAGGGCAATCCGAAACGCCACTATCCCATGGCGTTCGCGGAATACATGTGGGGGATCATTGCCGGGCCGCGTACCACCGCACGGTTTCGCGCAGCCCGTCCTCGAACGATGTCGCGGGGGCCCAACCCAGCTCGCGATCGATCTTCGACGGATCAACCGCGTAACGGGCATCATGGCCCGGCCGGTCGGCAACAAACGTGATCAGCGTTGCATAGCTGCCTTCGGGTCCGGCGCCAACCTCTTCATCAAGCAGGCGGCAGATCGTACGAACCAGATCGAGATTTCGCCACTCGTTGCGGCCGCCGATCAGGTAGGTTTCGCCCGCGCGCCCGGTACGGAACACACGGTCGAGCGCTTGGCAGTGGTCGCCAACGTACAGCCAGTCGCGCACGTTGGCGCCGGCGCCGTACACGGGGATCGGCCGCCCGGCCAGCGCCGAGCCGATCACCGTCGGGATCAGCTTCTCGCGATGCTGCCGCGGGCCGTAGTTGTTCGAGCAGTTCGTGGTTACCACGTCCATCCCGTACGTATGATGCCACGCGCGCACAAGATGATCGCTGCCGGCCTTCGACGCCGAGTACGGGCTGTTCGGCTCGTAGCGGCTTTCCTCAACAAAGGCGCCCTCGGGGCCAAGCGAACCGTAGACCTCGTCGGTGGAGACATGCAGAAACCGGCCCGGCCCGCCGGCCCAGGCACGACGCGATTCCTCCAGCAGGTTGAACGTGCCAAGCACATTGGTCAGCACGAACTGCTCGGGACCCCGGATGCTGTTGTCCACATGCGATTCGGCCGCCAGATGGAAAATGCCGTCGGGCCGCACCTCGGCAATCAGATTGCGCACGGCCTCGCGATCGGTGATGTCCGTTTTGCTGAAGCTGTACCGGGGCTCGCTCTCAAGCCCTGCAAGGTTTGCCGGATCGGCGGCATAGGTAAGCGAGTCAACGTTGACAACCTCCCAACCCGGATGCTCGCGCAGAAGATGATGCACCAGGTTCGAACCGATAAAACCGCAACCACCCGTCACAAGCACGCGGCGCGGCGCATCTTCGGCTGCATTCTCATGCAACATTCGCACCTCCGCTTGGGGCTGTGTCCGGGTACTGCTCGCGCGCCCACGCAATCGTGCGCAGTATGCCCTCATCGAAACTCACATGCGGAGTATATCCGGTAACGGCCTGGAATTTCTCGATCGACGCGAACGAGTGCCGCACATCGCCCAGCCGCGATTCGGTATGCACGGGTTCGATGCTGCTGCCCAGCGCACGCTTCAACGAATCCACAAGCTGGTTCAGCGTGGTGCGATCGTGGCAGGCAACGTTGAACACCTCGCCGGCCACGCCGGCCGCCGTTGTGGCCGCCAGAAGATTTGCCCGCACAACGTTGTCCACGTATGTAAAATCGCGCGACTGCTCGCCGTCGCCGTGGATGGTGGGCGGCACGCCACGCCGGATCATGTCCACGAACCGGGGGATCACCGCCGAGTACAGACTGTTGGGATCCTGCCGGGGACCGAAAACATTAAAGTACCGCAGCGCAACGGTCTCAAGGCCATACAGCCGGAAGAACACCTGGCAGTAATGCTCGCCGGAAAGCTTGGATACGGCGTACGGCGACAACGGCGTGGGCGTCATCGCCTCGAACTTCGGCAGTTCCTGCGTGTTGCCGTACACCGAGGAACTGCTGGCAAACACCACGCGCCCAACGCCGCAATCGCGCGAGGCCTGAAGCACGTTCAACGTACCGTTAACGCCTACTTCGTGCGTGGTGATTGGGTCCTTGATCGATCTGGGCACCGATGGCAGCGCCGCCTGGTGGAACACCACATCCACGCCGTCAACGGCCTCGCGCACAAGGTGATACGATCGGATGTCGCCCTCGATCAGCTCGATCACGTCGGCCAGATCGCGAAGGTTCTCGCGTTTGCCCGTGGAGAAGTTATCCAGCACGCGCACGGTATCGCCGCGTTCCAGCAGCCCGCGCACCAGATTTGTTCCGATGAATCCGGCACCGCCGGTTACCAAACACTTCATCAGACTATCCCGGATTGCTCGTGAACCGCGGCCACCACCTCACGCACGGCCGCGGCGGTGTAGCGTACCATCTCCTCGGTAAGCTCGGCGTACATCGGCAACGAGAGCAGGCTCCCCATCTGCCCGCATGCAACGGGGAACTGATCGGCGGTGTAGCCCAGATGCGCGTATGCCTCGCACACCGGCAGCGCTATCGGATAATGTATGGCCGTGGCCACGCCGCGCGCGGCCAGCTCACGGATAACCGCTTCGCGCTCGGCAACGCGCACAACATACAGATGGTACACCGGCGTGGCGTAGTCGGCAACGGCAGGGACCGCAAGGCCCTCAACGTCGGCCAGCAACGTATCGTACAACGATGCAACGGCCCTGCGCCCGGCGTTCCAGGTATCCAGATGCCGGAGCTTTACCGACAGCACCGCGGCCTGCAGGCCGTCCAGCCGGCTGTTGCGCCCTTCGACGGTGTGCTGATACTTCACAAGGCTGCCATGATTGGCGTAGGTGCGCGCAACCAGGGCGGCATCGGGATCGGCGAACGTGATGCCGCCGGCGTCGCCGTAGGCGCCAAGGTTTTTCCCCGGATAGAAGCTGTAGGTGGCGGCGTCGCCGAAGGTGCCAACACGCTGGCCCCGATAATACGCGCCGTGCGCCTGCGATGTATCCTCGATCACCCGCAGGCCGTGCTCGCGGGCAATCCGCATGATCGGGTCCATATCGGCCGGATGGCCGTACAGATGCACCGGGATCACCGCGCGCGTGCGCGGCGTGATGCATCGCCGGAACTGCTCGGGATCCAGCGTGTAATGGTTGGGCTCGCTGTCGGCAAACACCACGCGGGCGCCGGCGCAGGTAACCGCCTCCGACGTCGCGATAAACGTATTGGCCGGCACGATCACCTCGTCGCCGGGGCCGATGCCGAACGCGCGCAGGGCTATCTCGATTGCGTCGGTACCATTGGCAACGGCCACGCAATGCGGATGCCCGGTATAGGCCGCGAACTGCTCCTCGAACTCGGCCACCGCGCGGCCGCCAATAAACGCCGTGTTTGCAATGATCTGCTCGATCGCGGGATCAATCTCGGCCTTGATGCTCGCGTACTGAGCCCTGAGGTCAACAAATGGGATCTGCATATTCTCCGGAATAAGAGTGCCGAGCGAATTCCGCGTCGGCGCCGTAAGATATCAATCAATCGCCATGCCGGTGTTACTCGCCGCCGGCGATCACGATGGCGTTATCGTGCAGCCGGACCCGATGGCCGCCGCTCAGCGATCCGCGCAACGCGAACGCCACGCAGCCAAGGCCGGCAATGGGCAGATAAAACGGCACGATGGGAAGCTTGAACCGCATCAGCCCGGCCGCGCCGATCATCACCGAGTACAGGGCAACGAACAGCAGCAACGGAACAAAGGCCCCGCGAAAACGATCGCGGCGAAGTATCCACAGGCCATACAGCACCATCGCATACTGCACGATGTGTACCAGCGTGTTGGCAACCATCACCAGGCGTTCCATGAAGGACTTCTCGCGCACCATCTGCGCCACACCCCTTACCATCCCGCGCTCGGCCATCGCATCCTTCAGATCAGTCTGGCCAACGTCAAGGCCCATCAACAGCGCGTACGAACCGCTCCCCGAGTTGGTGAACATCTGCACCAGCCCAAGGCCCGTTGCCCACAGAAACCAGCCCGGATGCTGCCCCAGATAATCAAGCGCAATCGGGCCAAGCTTCTGATGCTGACGGTACAGATTGTCGCGCGGCTCCTGCAGCTCGGCATCGCCAACCCCCTGCATCCGCTTGATGTTCGCGATTGCCTGCTGCGCCCCGACACCCGAACGGAGCGACTCGGTGGAAACCGCGTACAGGTAGAACAGGTTCAACGAGCCGGAGGACGACAGGCCGAACTCACCGTACTGCTGATGGTTGTGGATTACCCACGGCGTAAGCACCGCAACAAAAATCCCGGTGGCGGCTATCGTGATGCCAATGGCTTGCAGGATGCGCTTGCGCTGATTCCAGAAGATCAGCAGCACGTACAGCGGCATGAAGTACAGCGCCAGCGGCCGTGTAAGCGCGGCAAAGCCAACGAACAAGGCCCCAAGCAGGTAGAACTGCAGCGACGAGCCCCATACACCCGCTGCAATGGCGCGTTGCAACGCAAGCGCGGCAAGCACCAGGAACAGGGTGAACAAGGTGTCGCTCATCAACGTGTTGGTGTTCAGGATCGCAGCGGGATCGATGGCGTAGAACAGCGCCGCCACCAGCCCGCCTTCGGTGCCGATCATGCGCGAAGCGAACAGGAAGCAAAGCCATGTGATCACGGCATCCATCACGATCTGCACAAGCAGCACGGGCCAGGGGTGCGCGCCGCCTACCGCGTAGATCGCGGCAACGAAGCAGAGATATCCGGGCGTGCGGATCGGCTCCGGGTGAAAGCTGCCGTTGGTTGCCAGGTAGCTGCTCAGCGTGTGATACTGAAGGGCGTCGCTCTTGAGAATCGCGCGCTCGCACGATTCCGGTTGCCACGGAGCCGCCGCCACGAACAGCGCCAACCGAAGCACACAGGCCAGCAGCACCACGTGTGCCGGGCGCACGCGTGCAATCAACCGCGCAAGGCGGCCTTCGGCCAGGTCGACCGCTGTGTGGGGATAATTCATGATGGAACCAGTGCCAATGCTGAGACGATGTTCGGCAATTCCGTTCGGCTGGTTGTGGCATGCGCCACAGCAGCATTACGCGCCGGTTGCCTGGGGCTGGACCGCACCGCAGAACTCGGCGATTGTGGACACCACATATTCTATCTGCTCGCCGGTAAGCTCCGGATACACCGGCAACGCCAGCACTTCACTGGCAGCCTGTTCGGCAACCGGGAACTGCCCTTGCGCGTAGCCGAGATCGGCGAAGCACTCCTGAAGGTGGAATGGCACGGGGTAATACACCTCGTTGCCGATGCCACGCTCGGCCAGAAGCTCGCGCAGCTCGGCGCGACGCTCCACCCTGATCACATACTGGTTGAAAATATGGTGGTTGGCCACGCCGCTTTGGGCGAACACCGAAGCCGGCGTCAGTACGCGATTATGCTCGTTGAAATTCGCGTGCCCGGGCCCCTGGCTAACCCCGTGCGCCTGGAACAGCGCATCGTAGCGCGCGGCATTCTCACGGCGGGCGGCGCTCCAGCCATCCAGGCGCGGCAACTTCACGTTCAACACCGCGGCCTGTATTTCATCAAGGCGAAAATTGCCGCCGATCACCGAATGGTAGTACCGCCGCTCGCCGCCATGCACACGCATGATTTTCATCCGCTCGTACAACGCGGTGTCGTTGGTGGTCACCAGGCCGCCATCGCCAAAGGCGCCCAGATTCTTCGAGGGGAAGAAGCTGAAGCACCCGACCGTGCCGATACCGCCAACCGGACGGTTGTCGCTGTAACGCACGCCGATTGCCTGCGCGGCATCCTCCACCACGGCGATACCGTGCGCGCTGGCGATGCGGAGAATCGGTTCCATCGCGGCGCTCTGGCCGTACAGGTGCACCGGCATGATAGCGCGCGTGCGGGGCGTGATCGCCGCCTCGATCGCGGCCGGATCGATGTTCCAGGTGTCGGGCTCGATATCCACGAACACCGGACGCGCGCCGGTGCGGCACACGGTGCCCGCGGTGGCGAAGAAGCTGAACGTTGGCACGATCACCTCATCGCCCGGGCCGATGTTCAGCGCCATCAGCGCAAGCAAGAGCGCATCGGTGCCGGAGCTTACGCCAAGCGCGTGCCGCACGTCGAGATATTCCTCCATCGAGCGCTCGAGCCGGGTAACCTCGGGACCGAGAATGAAGTACTGGCTTTCGGCCACACGCAGAACGGCTGCATCCAGTTCGTCCTTCATGGTCGCGTACTGGGCTTTCAGATCGAGCAATGGAACGGTCATCTTCGATTGATTCAGGGGTTGGACGATGCGGATTGCCGGGCCACTACGGGCACCGTACAGCAGGAAAGCGTCAAATATAGGGAACGCGGGCGTAGCGAACGCCGCATTGGCGGTAAACCAATGGCAACACCGCGCATCAACCGATCGCGCCACCGAAACGCAATCCCCCGCGCAGCGCACCCTGCCACCGGCGGGCCATCTCCGTTGCCGGCACCCGCAACACGCCGCCGGCCCTGCATGCGGCGCCTGGCCCGGCGAACCAAACATTTTATCGAAATCTACCCGCAATATTTTGTGCATTTACCAAAAATGGCGATGTTTAGCCCAACGCACCCACAACCAACGATCCATCACGTCGGCACGCCGCAACCACGGCTGTCACAGGCTCGCAGCGGGACAGGCCCATGGTACGGTAACGATGCAATGCACGAGAAAAACGCATTCGATCGTCATGGCGGCAGCACCGCGCGCATTTGTATATTGGGCGTCTTGAACCTGCGGATGTGGTGAAATTGGCAGACACGCCAGATTTAGGATCTGGTGCCGCGAGGCGTGTGGGTTCGAGTCCCTCCATCCGCACAATCATTGCCCGGTAGTCACGCGCGAAGGTGATTGCCATTGCATGCCGGCCCGGAAGTTCCGCACGGCATGCGCGCCGACATTCAAACGCCCGGCCGGTGTTGCCGCATGGGCGTTTGTTGTTGCAGGGGCAGTGAAACGATCTGGCAATTCGTTGCCGCCGGCTGCACGCGCTACGGCGGCGCGCAGATCACACGTTGTTCTTTGTTGTTGTTTCAGAACGAGCATATCGCACAGCAGAATGGAATCCACGATCCGTCAGACCAACTCAATCAAGTTTGAGCTCGATGTCGCGCTTACACCCGCCGAGCTCACCCCATATCTCGATTCGGCCTATCGCGAAGCGCAGAAGCATGCATCATTGAAGGGCTTCCGCAAGGGTAAGGTTCCGATCGGCATGATCAAGAAGCTCTACGGGCAATCGTTGGAGCGCGAAGCCTACGAGGAGGCCGTGCAGCAGGAATTCGCGCGTGCGATGCAGACTCAGGATGTACAGCCGGTTGGCTCGCCCGCGATCACCAAGCTGGACCGCACCGACGACGGCGGGCTTTCCTTCACCGTGGCCTACGAGACGCTGCCCAAGGTGGAGCTGACCGATTACAAGGGGCTGCCGGCCCGCAAGGTGTTCCATGTGATCACCGACGAAGAGTTCGAGGCCGAGATGGCGCGCATTCGCGAGTCGAACGCCACGCAGGAGGATGAGCCGGCCGAATCCGTTGCCGACGAGAACCACATCGTGAAGGTGAATCTCCAGAAGCTGGAGGCCGGCGTGGTGGTGGAGGAAAACGTGATGAGCGACATGCCGGTATACCTTGCGCGGCACGACGTCAACCCCGAGCTGAAGGCGATGCTGCTGAACACGAAGGTTGGCGACACCTTCCGTATCGACCTGCCCACCGGCGAGGACGCCACGATGATCAACTACGAGGTGACCGTGCGCGAGATCCACCGCATGGCGCTGCCGGAGCTGGACGACGCGTTCGCCGCGCAGTTGATGGGCCGTGAGGACGCCACCGTCGCCGACCTGCAGGATGCCGTACGTCAGGGAATCATGGGCGAATACGAGCGCCGTTTCTCCGGGTTCTTCCGCGATGAACTGATCAACGCGCTTATCGAGCGCCACCCGTTCGATGTCCCCGATGTGTTCGTGGCCGAGGTCATGAAGTCCTTCGTGGACGACATGCGCCGCGGCCCGAAGAAGGAGTTGCCGAAGGATTTCGACGGCGAGCGCTTCGTTCGCGAAATGCGCCCCACCGCCGAACGCACGGCCAAGTGGGCGATCCTGCGCGACCTCATCATCGAGAAGGAAGGGCTGACGCCGGAAGAGAGCGATTACGAAGGCCTGGCCGATATCGAGGCGCAGCGCACCGGCATCGACTACGACACGCTGATCGGGTACTTCAAGAAGTCCGACAAGATCCGCGATCGGATTGTGGCCGAGAAGGCCGTGCAGTTGCTTGAGGACTACGCCGTGGTCACCGAGGTCGAGGATCGCACCATGCCGCAGATGACCGCGCCGGACCATATCGGCCACGATCACTCGGATCACGATCACGCCGATCATGACCATGCCGACCACGATCACTCGGATCATGATCACGCCGATCACGATCACGCAGGCCACGACCACGCGTAAGATGCCAGCCTCGGGCGCCGGCACACCGATGTGCTGGCGCCCGACAACTTTGCCCGGTTTTAATCGTCAACAGCTCGTAGACAACCGGAGCCCCCGAACTAACAGCGTTGATGCGCGGCGGCTGCTCCACACGGTTCCCTTTGCGGCCACGCAATGCCCACGGTGGAACCGATTCACTACGATATCTATCACGGAACGCACATGATCATTCCACGTATCGTTGAACGGACCGCTCGCGGTGAGGAAGTCTGGGATCCGTTCAGCCGACTGCTGAAGGAGCGCATCCTGTTTCTGGACGCACCGATCACCGACGAGGTAGCAAGCATCGTTATCGCGTCGATGGTGTTTCTCGAATCGGAGGATCCGGCGAAGGACATCATCATGTATATCAACTCGCCCGGCGGCTCGGTAAGCGCCGGCATGGCGATCTACGATACAATGCAGTTCATCCGGCCGGACATCTCCACCATCTGTATCGGCATGGCCGCATCGATGGCACAGGTTCTGCTGTGCGCCGGGGCCAAGGGAAAGCGCATGGCGCTGCCCAACAGCCGCATCATGATGCACCAGCCGTCGGGCGGCTCGCAGGGGCAGACCACCGAGATCGAGATCTATCTTCGCGAGATGATCAGCCAGCGCGACCAGTTGTACAACATCATTTCGGCCCACTCCGGCCAGCCGGTCGAAAAGATCCGCAAGGATGCCGACCGCGATTTCTGGATGTCGCCGAACGATGCGGTGGAATACGGCCTGATCGACCGCGTGCTTACCAGCCGCAAGGAAGTCAGCAAGAACCTGCCGCAGATGCCCACAACCGGGCTTGACCAGGCGGCCATTGTTGGCTCGGGCTCGGCTGAAACGGCAAACGTCGAGCAAAAGTAACGGCCCGCAGGCGCCGCACACATCACAGCCCGGATACGCCGGGCTCCGTTATCGTTGTCAGCGGCCCCGCTTGCACGCTTGGTGCGGGCGGGGCCGCTTCTTCTGCCACACGCCCGTAACCGCGGGCAGTTCGCTATCTTCGCGTCATGGCCAACGACATTCACACTCTGCCGTCCGATACGGTCCGCTGCTCGTTCTGCGGGCGCACATCCGACGAGGTCACCTCCATCATCGCCGGCCCGAACGTTTACATCTGCGACATCTGCATCCAGAACTCCGTGGAGCTTCTCCGGCAGAACGCGCGCCTGTTCCGGCCAACACAGCCCGAACGTCGCCTTACGCCCAGCAGCATCCGAACGGCGCTGGACGAATACGTGATCGGGCAGGAGTACGCCAAGAAGGTTCTGGCGGTGGCGGTATACAACCACTACAAGCGCATCGAGTCGCAGGAAACCCTTGCGGGCTTCGATGACGTCGAGATCGAGAAGTCGAACATCCTGATGCTGGGCCCCACGGGCGTTGGCAAGACGCTGCTGGCCCAGACGCTTGCACGCCTGCTGGATGTGCCGTTCGCCATCGCCGACGCCACAACGCTTACCGAGGCCGGCTACGTGGGCGACGATGTGGAAACGATCCTTGTATCGCTGCTGCAGAACGCCGACTACAACGTTGAGCGCGCCGAGCGCGGGATCATCTACATCGACGAGGTGGACAAGATCACCCGCAAGAGCGATTCCGCCTCGATCACCCGCGATGTCTCGGGCGAAGGCGTGCAGCAGGGCTTGTTGAAGATCCTGGAAGGCACGCGCGCCAACGTGCCGCCAAAGGGCGGCCGCAAGCATCCGGAACAGCCGTTGATCCAGATCAACACGCGCAACATCCTGTTCATCTGCGGCGGCGCGTTCGAGGGTCTGGAGAAGATCATCGCGCATCGCATGCGCAAGACCTCGATGGGATTCGGCAGCGAGATTCAGGATCGCGTGGAGGAGCGCGCCGAGCTGTTCCGTCATGTTGAGCCGGAGGACCTGATCCGCTTCGGGCTGATCCCCGAGCTGATCGGCCGCCTGCCGGTGATATCCCCGCTGGAACCGTTGTCCGACGAGGCCATGCGCGCCATCCTTACCGCGCCCAAGAATGCGCTTGTGAAGCAGTACCGCAAGCTGATGGCGATGGAAGGCGTGGAGCTGGAGTTTTCCGAGGATGCGGTGGTCGAGATTATCCGCCGCGCGAAGATCCGCAAAACCGGCGCGCGCGCACTGCGTGGCGTGATGGAGGAAGCGATGCTGGAAGTGATGTACGCCCTGCCGGACCGGCCTGGCCTGAAGAAAGTGGTGATCAACGCCGACACCGTTCGCCGCGAAGGCGAGCCGGAATACGAATACGGCGACACCGAACGCAAGGTTGGGCACGGCTGAGTTTCCGGATGTCGCGGGGAAGCTGTCCGAAGTGCCTCCGCGATCGCAGGAAACGCATCACCGGCGAGATTGAACACGGACCGAACTCGAATTGAACACGGCAGGACGCAATTGATGTGCCCTGCCGTGTTGCTGTATACAGCCGATACGATCAGCCTCCCGGGCAGAAGCAATGCCCCGCGGCACCACGGCCCAGATTAAGCTGCAGGCAACCGAATTCGTTCACCCGCAGACATGCATCGATGCAGCATGGCGCCGGCCCCGGTATGTTATACAGGCATCCGCCCACCGGCACCTGTTGCCGCTGGCCACAGCCATCGATGATAACGATGTTGCCTCCGCTTGGGCACGATATCACCGTATCGGTGCCGGGCGCAACCAGCTTGCACTCGGTCCAGGCCACGCCGGACAAACACACCTGCACCGAGCACAGCAGATTGGAATCGGCATGGATCTGCACCAGATGGCAGGCACAGTCGATCTGGGCATGGGCACGCTGCCCTCCCAGCAACAGCATAAGCACCATCATCGCCCCACACAGCGAAATCGCGCGTACATGATTGTTCATGACGTCTCCTTTGATTGATCGTGATTGTGGGGGATAGCGCTTCTGCGTCGACAGTCCCGGGAATATCGCACTCGGCACGCACGATTCCCATCTCGGGCATCCCGGCTGGCGCATTTTCATGGCAATAGTAGTTTACCGTCATGGCTATCACACGTAACCCGGATTCCAGCACATTCAACCCGGCACCGGCCACCCCTGTACGCCAGGAGGTGGCGGCGCTTATCGCCCAGCGTCTGGAGACCGTCGAGCAACAGGAGAACGTGCGCATCATCCTTGCATGCGAATCGGGCAGCCGCGCGTGGGGCTTCCCCTCGCAGGACAGCGACTACGATGTCCGGTTCATCTACGTTCATCCCAAGCAGTGGTATCTGTCCATCGATGCCAGCACAACACGCGACGTTATCGAACGGCCCATCGAGCAGGACATCGATCTTGCAGGCTGGGATCTGCCCAAGGCCCTGCGCTTGCTGCGTAAATCGAACCCGCCGCTGCTGGAGTGGCTTGCCTCGCCCATCGTGTATCGCTGCAACGAAACCCTCGCCGGGCCATTGCGTGCGCTGGCATTCCAGCATTTCCAGCCGGCCACGCTCCGCCAGCACTACTTTCACATGGCCGAAGGCAATTACCGCGAGTACCTGCTTGGCGAGCTTGTGCCCGCAAAGAAATATTTCTACGTGCTCAGGGCGGCGATGGCCGCGTTGTGGGTGCTTCAGGATCGTGGCCCCGTGCCGATGGAATTCGATCACCTTGTTGCCGCCATCGTCACCGATGCCGCCGTGCTCGCCGAGATCCAGTCGCTGCTGGAGCGCAAACGCGCCGGCATTGAGCTGGCGCCACAACCGAGCATTCAAATCCTGAACGCCTTCATCGAGGATGCGTTCCAACAGGTTCGGGCCGCACCGCTGCCGCCGCGCCCCACCGACGCGCAAGCCGAGGAGTTCACAAATACATTGAACGCATATTATCGTTCGGTGCTCGACGCCAACGAATCACAATAGTCCTTCGCGGCATACGCGCAGGGCCGCGCGAAGGAAATATGCGCGCGAGTATCGATTTTCGGCCCTTGCTATTGCCCACGTCCGTGAGATGGGCGTATATTGACGCTGTTCTAAAAGTTTTGGGGTCAAGTCCTGTGCGACCGTGCCATACCCAACCCCGTCAGGTCCGGAAGGAAGCAGCGGTCCGTATAGGCAGGTGTGACACAGATCAGCTTGACCTCTTTTTTTTGTCCATCCCAGTCCACTGTCCGTGGCACTCATCGGCAACGATGTGCCGACGATGCGCTAGCTAACGGGATTCACCGTGCGCGCGCCCAGAGCCCTTCACCGGCACCGGGTCGCATCGCGCCTAAACCCGTCGCGCGCCAGCGTCGCACCGCCGAGAGGAAGTTCGCAGCGATGCGTACCCGATCGTACTGCGGGCATCTGATGCCGTGTCCATTCGCAGGACATGCACCTGATGCCCCACAAGGAAAGTTTGTTCTCTCCTCGCCCGCTTCTCGATTGGCTACGTCCCAACCCTGGTTCTCTCCGCCGCGCATCTCCTCGAACGCCTTCGCTCGTGCCCGCCCGTCCACGGACCCACAGATCCGTACATGAAAAAAGATATCATCATCAACGCGACCTCCACGGAGATTCGTGTTGCCATTACCGAGGATGACCGCCTTGCGGAAATCTTCCTCGAAGTTCCGGACAAAGAGCGCCACGTCGGTTCTATTTATCTCGGTCGGGTCGAACGTGTGGTTCAGGGTATGAACGCCGCCTTCATCGATATCGGAGAACCCCAGGATGCCTTCCTGCATTTCTCCGACGTCGGCTCGGCGCTCGACGAGTTCAAGGATCTGCTGGACGACCGCGACGATGACGACGACGATGATGCCGATGAGCAGGACGATGCCGAAACCACTACGGCCGCCGCTTCAAGCACCGAGCGCGGAGGCCGAGGCTCGCAGAAGAGCCGCGGCGGAGCCGAGCGCAAGCACACCGATACCACTTCCGATCAATCCGACCAGCCACAGGATACAGCACCCGAACGGCGTGACCGTGGGCGCGGGCGTGACCGCAAATCCGACCGCCGGGGCGGGCACGACAACGATGCTCCGCGTGCCGAGCGCGCGCCGGGTAGCGACCTGGAAAGCCGAGCCGATGGCACCGAACGCGACGAACGCCCACGGGAGGACCGCCCCGAACGCGAGCGCGGCCGGGGTGATCGCCGCGATGGGCAGAGTCGCCGCGACGGGCAGGGCCGCGGAGGCGCTGATCGTGCATCCGACGGCGCACGATCCGATGGCCGGCGCGATCAGCGCGCCGATGCCGCAGCGGGCTCGCGCCCGGTGGATGCCGATGCGGACATCGAGGATGTTGATCCCGTGGATGCCGACAATGCCACGGCCGAAGGCGATCACAACAGCGAAGAAGCTCACCGCAAGCGCCGCCGCAAGCGCGGCCGCCGCGGTGGCCGTGGCCGCAACCGGCGTGGGCGTGACGAGGAAGGCGTAGCAGGCGATCGCGACACGACACGTGACGCCGCCGATGATCGAGACACGGACGATCGCGGCGACGATGACATGGATGACGACGATCGGGATGCCGAGGCACAGCCCGCCGCGCACCGAGCCGAGGCCCCGCAGCGCGAACATCGCGGCGATCGCAACGATCGGGACAACCGTGGGCGCGGCGGCAATCGGAACGCGCCGCGCGTACAGGAGGCGCAGGCCGGGCACGACGCCGACGACGATGAACGCGACGACGACATGCCCGAGGGCGATGCTGGAACCGATAATGCCGGCGAGGGCGTCGACGCCGAAGGCCGTCCACGCCGCCGCAGGCGCCGTGGGCGCCGGGGCGGGCGCAACCGGCGCGAAAACAGCGATGGCGGAAATCGTGAGAACACCGCCGAGCAGCCGCGTGGCGAGCAAGCGCGTGGCGAGCAATCACGTGGTGAGAACATTCGTTCCGAGCGGACACCGGACCAACGTGGCAACGACGCCGGCCGCGGCAACACCGCGCCACCCGATGACCGACGTGGCGAACGGCGCGGCGACGGCGATCGCCGCGATGATAACCGTCGCGGCAACGACCGGCGCCCGGATGACCGGCGCACCGACGAACGCCGTCCGGAGGGTCGCCCGGAGAGCCGTAGTACCAACGAGCGCCACGCCGACGATCGGGAAGGCCAGCGCCAGCACGGCAACGAACGGAGCGCAGGCGGCGCACGGACCGAACAACCCAGAACCGAGCAGCCCCGAGCCGAACACCCGCGAGCCAATGATCGCGGGCACGGCGGACGCCGGGACGAACGACGGGATGATACGCGAGGCACCGCGCCGGAAACCCCGGCAGCACCTCGTGCCGAGGCAGTGGCACCGAACGACGATGTAGCGGGCGCCGATCGTCCGGCAGGCGGCCGCAAGGCACGCCCGTCACGGCGCAAGCCGGCCGAGGACACACCATCGCTCTTCCCCGCCGACGAACCGCACCAGGCCGCCGAACCGGCCGCAACGCCACCCCCCAAGCCGAAGCGCGCCTCGACACGCAAGGCGCCGGCCGCCGCGAAGGACACTCCGCCTCCGGGCGAGACCCCGGCCAATCCAGCAGGCAAGCCCAGCCGGCGAGGCAAACCCGCCGGACGGCGCGGAGGTCGCGACGGGGATTCCGACGCACCGATCAAGGGCTCCACGGCCGACGCGAAGCTCCCGACGTTTCAAACGAAGCGCTCGGGTGAGGTAACCATCGCGCTGGAGAAGGGCCAGGACGTGATCGTGCAGGTAACACGCGAATCGTACGCCTCGAAGGGTGTGCGTGTTACCACCAAGGTGAGCCTGCCCGGGCGATTCCTGGTGCTGCTGCCGCTGGACCCCGCGATCGGCATTTCGCGCAAGGTGCAGAACATGAAGGAGCGCCGCCGCCTGCGCCGCATCGCACGCGGCATCCTTCCGGAAGGGCATGGCTGCATCATCCGTACGGTTGCGCAGGACAAGGAAGAAGCCGTGATCCGCCAGGATCTGATGAAGCTCATCGAAAACTGGCGCGAGATCGAGCAGAAGCTGAAGGATACCAACGCCCCTTCCCTGCTGTACAAGGATCAGTCGATTGCCGCAACGGTGATGCGCGATCTGTTCACGCCCGACACAAACCGCGTGGTGATCGACAACAAGGCCCTGTATACCGAGATCCGCGACTACGTGGAGTGGGCCGCGCCCGGCCTTGCCGACAAGGTGGAGCTGTACACGGGAAGCCGTCCGATCTTCGACGAGTACGGCATGGAACGCGAGATGCAGAAGATCGCCGAGCGCCGCGTGTACATCCCGTCCGGCGGCTACATCATCCTGGACCAAACCGAGGCCATGATGGTGATCGACGTCAACTCCGGCCGATATGCGGGCAAGAAGGATCAGGAACTGAACTCGCTGCGAACCAACCTGGAGTCGGCACGCGAAATCGCCCGCCAGATTCGGCTTCGCGATATCGGCGGGTTGATCGTGATCGACTTTATCGACCTGTACGACGAGAAGAACCGGAAGAAGGTCTACGACGAACTGAAGAAGGAAATGCGGCGCGACCGGGCCAAATCCGTGGTGCTGCCCATGACCCAGTTCGGCCTGGTGCAGATGACACGCCAGCGCATCCGCCAGCAGGTTGTGCAGACGATGTCGGAGCCATGTCCCGTGTGCGCCGGCAGCGGCCTGGTGCAATCGCGCAGCACCGTCGCACGCAACATCGAGCGCTGGTTGCAGCGCTTCCGCGAGGGTTCGCGCGAGTTCCGCCTTACGCTCTCGGCACATCCTCACGTCATCAACTATCTCTCCGAAGGCGCCAACAGCAGGCTGACGGCGATGATGATGAAGTACTTCGTGCGCCTGAAGGTTGTGCCCGATGAATCGCTGATGGTGTCGGAGTTCCATTTCTTCTCCACGCACCACCAGGCCGATATCACCGAGAAATATCTGGAGGATATCGCCGCACGCAAGCGCGAGGAAAAGGCCGCCAAGCGGCTCGAGGCCAAGCGCAAGGACGAACAGAAGAAGGGCGATGACGAGCGCGATGCCGCGGCCGGCCCACAGAAGCGCGGACCACGCCGGGATGATCGCCGTGGCGGTGAGGAACGCAGAAGCGATGACCGCAGGGCCGATGGACGCCGTGGCGAGGAGCGCCGTGGTGAAGAACGCCGGAGTGACGATCGTCGTGGTGAAGAGCGTCGTGGCGACGATCGCCGGAGCGAGGAGCCTCGGAAGGATCGGCCCGACCGCAGGGACGGACGCCGCCCGAACGACAGGACGGGCGCGCGCCAGGGGGACCGCCGACCCCAGCACGCCGAGCCAACCGAAGCAGCCGATGCTTCGGCACGCTCGCAGCAACCAGCGGCACAGGACGCCAATGGGCAGCCAGCCGAGGGCGGCCGTCCGGCTTCCAGCGGTCGCCGTGGCAGCCGTGGTGGGCGCGGGCGCGATAACCGCCGAGGTGGCCGCGGCCGCGATGAACATGCAAGCGGCGAGCCAAGGGGCACACAGGCACCGCAAACCAATGCGGCCGATGTGCCCGCGCAAACCGATCGCCCCGAACGGGCGGATGCCGGAAGCGGCGCCGAGAAGCGACCCGATCGCAGCAGGCCGGCGCGTGGACGCGATCGCGCCGTCACCGAAAGCGGTGGCGAACCCTCGGCACGCGGAACGGCCAGGCCCGATGTTCGCCGGGAGGCCCCGACCGAACGGACCACCATCGAGCGTCCGGTAGCGGAGCAGCCCGCCGAGGCCGCCGCAAGCGCCCCCAAGAAGCGTGCGGGCAGCCGTAGTACCAAGAAGGCCGCCACACCCGATCGGGAGGCACCGGCAGCCGCCGAAGCCGCCCCGCCGGCCAAGAAACGCGCCGCACCGCGACGCACGGCCGAACCGGAAACCGGCGCCGCAACCGTGGCCGAGAAACCCAAGCGCGCATCACGGGCAAAGAAGAAGCCCGAGACGGACGCACCGGCAGGGGCTGCCGCCACCGGCGGCGGCGAAAAGCCCGCCCCGGCAAAGGCACGCCGGGGAAGCACCCGTGGCCGGTCGGCCCCGGAGGAATAATCACGCGCAAACATCACGTGCACCGAACGGGCGGGGGGATCGTTTCCCCCGCCCCGTTTGTTGAACGCTGAACCGATCGCGACTGCCTCGTTTGCGGCGATCGCGGAACAAGCATGACATCGAACCAGATCTCCGTGCAACAGCTCACGATTCTTGGATCAACCGGATCGATCGGAACGCAGACGCTTGACATCGTCCGGCGAAATCCGGATAGATATCGTGCCGCCTGCCTTACTACCAATGCCCGCATCGAGATCCTTGCCGAGCAGATCGAGGAGTTCCAACCGGACGCGGTGGTGGTGGGCAACGAGCAGGGCGCCGAGGAGATCGAACGCCGGTTTGGCCGGCAGCTCCAGGTGGCATGCGGTCCGGAAGCGCTTGTTGAAGCGGCTACACGCGCCAATGTAGGCGTTGTGGTAAGCGCGCTGGTGGGTTTTGCCGGCTTGGCGCCAACCGTTGCCGCCATCAAGGCCGGCAAACGAATCGCGCTGGCCAACAAGGAAACCATGGTGGTCGCCGGCGAGCTGATCAACAGTTTGCTGCGCGCGCACAACGGCACGCTTATCCCTGTCGACAGCGAACACAGCGCGATCTTCCAATGCCTTGTTGGCGAGGCACCCGGCAGCATCGAACGCCTGATCCTGACCGCGTCCGGCGGCCCGTTCCGCGAATTGCCGGCCGATCAGTTCGCCGGCATCACCCTGCAACACGCGCTGGCCCATCCGAACTGGAGTATGGGACCGAAGATCACGATCGACTCGGCAACCCTGATGAACAAGGGGCTGGAGGTAATCGAGGCCCGATGGTTGTTCGATATCCCGGCAACCGCCGTGGATGTCGTGGTGCACCCGCAATCGATCATCCACTCGATGGTGCAGTTCGTGGATGGCTCGGTGAAGGCCCAGCTTGGGCTTCCCGACATGCGATTGCCGATTCAGTACGCGCTGGGATATCCGGAACGCCTTGCGAACGATTTCGAGCGCATGCACCTTCCGAAGCTGAGCGCATTGTCGTTTTTCGAGCCCGACACCGCGCGATTCCCGGCGCTCCGCCTTGCCTACGAAGCGCTTGAACGCGGCGGCACCGCGCCCGCGATCCTCAACGCCGCCAACGAGGTGGCCGTTGCGGAGTTCCTTGCCGGTACAATCACTTTTCTCGACATTCCCCGTATCCTGAGCGCGGCATTGGAGGCGATGCCTGTCGACGATACCCCCTCACTTGAGGATATCACCGCGGCGGATAAACGAACACGCGATTACGTTCGTTTGTATCTTGTGCCGCGTTAGCAGCCCATTGAAATTTCCGCGGATCGGCAACCTGTTCAACGGCAATACGTTGCCGAGCACTTCAACCGGCCGCGGATATGGTATGCGCGTGAAGCTCGCTGCGGGCGCGCGTGCAAACCAACGCATCGATAGCGTTGCCAGGCGGATCGCGGATGCCGTCGCCGATGGCATCAACAGCGACATTGCTCAACGGTCTGCCTGAATCGCGAAACGGTTCTTGCCCTATCTTTAGGGGCGCGGCGGCACCTTCGCGAACAGCCGCCGCCGTTGGCATACACACACTGGCTTCACAGTTCCCGGGCGTATTCAACCTGGCGAGTACGAGGTAGAGAGAGGTATTGGCATGGTGTTCTTAGAAACAGTCCTGGCATTTATAGTCCTGGTGGGCATCCTGGTGTTTATCCACGAGCTGGGGCACTTCCTTACGGCCCGTTGGACCGGCATGCGCGCCGACGTGTTTGCCGTGGGCATGGGCCCGCGGTTGGTTGGCTGGAATCGCAAAACCGGTTTCTCGTTCGGCAAGCTGCCGGAACATCTCGATCTGGAGGGCGGTACCGATTACCGCATTGCGATGCTGCCGATTGGCGGCTATGTGAAAATAGCCGGCATGGTGGACGAAAGCATGGACACCGATTTCGCCACGCGCAAGCCGCAGCCGTGGGAGTTCCGCTCCAAGGGCGCGGCCGCGAAGATTCTGGTGATATCGGCCGGTGTGATCATGAATGTGCTTCTGGCAATCGCGCTGTTCAGCGGCCTGAAGCTGGCCAACGGCGAGGAGTATTACGCCACCACCACGCTTGGCGCCCTGCCCACCGACGGTGTGGCATACAAGGCCGGCCTGCGCCCGGGTGACAAGATCGAAATGGTGAACGGTGTTGGCGTCAAGTACTTCCAGGATATCATCGAACAACTTGCCGGGGCGAATCCCAACGAGAACGTCGCGGTTGTCATCAACCGTGCCGGCGCCACAAGCACGATATCCCTCCCGCGCCCAAGCATTGCAACCGGCCCGCTGGAGCTGTATCCGGAGAACCAATCGGTTGTGGTGGAAAGCACCGTAAGCAATACGCCGGCCGAAACCGCCGGGTTCAAGAAAGGCGACCGGATCGTAGCCGCCGACAACACACCGATCGCCAGCCAGCAGCAGTTGATCACCTACATTCAGGCGCACGGCAAGAAGGCCATCAGCTTCAACGTTGAGCGCGCCGGCGTTGCGCAGGTGATCACCGCCACGCCGGACTCCTCCACCGCGAAGCTGGGCTTCGTGATCATGAACGACTACCAGGGCGCAACGTATCATCGCGATTATTCGCTGGGCGAGTCCGTGAGCCACGGGTTCAACCAGACGATGTTCGCGATCACCGGCACGTTCCGCGGTATCTGGGATCTGATTACCGGCAAGGCAAAACTTGCGCAGTCGGTAAGCGGCCCGGTGAAGATCGCCAAGATGGCGCGCGAAACCGGTCTGCGCAGCCTTACCGAGTTCCTGCAGCTTATGGGGCTGCTCTCGGTTGCACTGGCCTGCATGAACATCCTGCCCATTCCGGCGCTCGACGGCGGCCACCTGGTGTTTATCATCACCGAGGCGATCATGCGGCGCGAGGTGCCGTTGAAGCTCCGCATGGTGATCCAGCAGGTCGGCTTCGCTCTGTTGTTGATCTTCATGATCTTCGTGATCTACAACGACACGTTCAACTAGGCGCTGGCAGGCAACGTTATCCGGGGGCCGCACCGTGGCGCTCGTATGCGCCCGCTTTCGGCACCGAACCAAATTTCCGGCAGCGCCTGGCCGGGACGCCTGTTCCGGTAACAGACCCGGCGTACGAACGCCCACACACGTTGATGTTCCGAAGCGCGGTTCCATGCCGCGCTTCGCCGTTGTTAGCATGGCCGCCGTTGCCCGGCAACCGGACCATGCATCTGCACTGGACTCGTAAATCACACTCGTGAATCCCGACCTACGCATTCTTGTTTCGAACGACGACGGAATCGACTCCGGCGGAATATTCGCTCTTGTTCAGGCGATGAAGCGGATCGGCCACGTTGACGTGGTGGCACCGCTTACGCAGCAATCGGCCGTAGGGCATGCGCTTACCGTGGCGGTACCGCTCCGCACGGTGCAGCACGAACGCAAGGGCCAGCCGTTCGGTATCGGCGTAAGCGGCACACCCGCCGATTGCGTGAAGCTGGCGGTACAACATCTGCTGCCGGAACGCCCGCATATCGTGGTAAGCGGCATCAATCACGGCCGGAACACGGCGGTATCGCTGGTGTACTCCGGCACGGTATCGGCCGCTACCGAAGGCACCGTGCTGGGTATCCCGTCGGTAGCAATGTCGCTGGACGACTTCGCGGACGATGCGGACCCAACGGTGGCGGCCGATGTGGCCGAGTGGATCGTGCGCCAGGTGCTGGGGCAAGGGCTGCCGAAGGGCGTGCTGCTCAACGTGAACGTGCCCAGCCTTCCGCGCGATCAAATCCGAGGCGTGCGCCTTGCGCCGCAGGGGGAATCATACTGGGACGACAGGTACGATGTGCGCCACGACCCGATGAACCGCCCCTACTATTGGCTTACCGGCAAGCACATCGTACAGGGCCCCGAGGGCAACGACAACGAACTGCTCAGCGCGGGCTACGTGACGATCACGCCGGTGCACTACAAGCTTACCGACGAGCCGATGCTGCAACGGATGCGCGAGTGGAATGTGGAGTCGGGCGAGGACCTGCCGTTCTGAAACCAGCGGCACGAATCATACGATCTGAATGCTCATGAGTCGCCTTGATCGATATATCCTTCGGCAGTTTGCCCTGACATTCGTGTTCGGGATCTGGGCGTTTGTGTCGATCTTCATCATCGTTGACCTGCTGGAGAACCTTGGCAAGATTCTCGATCACAACCTCCCCACCACGGTCATCCTGAAGTTCTATCTGTACAAGATCCCGGAGATCCTGCACCTGATCGTGCCGATCGGCATGCTGCTGGCCAGCCTGTTCACCATCGGCAAACTGGATCAGTCGAACGAACTGACCGCCATTCGCGCGGCTGGGCGCAGCATGCGCCGGACTGCCCTGCCGTTGATGCTGTTCGGGGTGGTGGTAAGCTGCGTGATGGTGTACTTTGATGGCTGGGTTGTGCCGATCAGCAACAAGCGGCATTTCGCGATCGACCGCCAGTACCTTGGCGAGAATGTGATCACCGGGCAGCACAACGTGTATCTCCGCATCTCGCCAACGGTGAACCTGTTGATGGACTATTTCGATGCGATGAAGGGCGAAGCCAATCTGGTGACGATCGAGCGATTCGACACCAACGCGCGCGTGGCGATCACATCGGTGCATCGAACGTCGGCCGCCACGTTCGACTTCAAAACCGATACCACCACCGCGGTGAAGATCACCGAGCGTATCGACGCGGCATCGATGCGCTACGATTCGGTGAAGAAGATCTGGGTGCTGGCCAACGGTGTCAGCAGGAATTTTCAGGATGCGAACAACATCGTCACAACGGCATTTGAAAAGCGCGAGCTGCCCGCGTTGCCGATCACGCCGGACGAGCTGAACCTTTCGCAGCAGAACATCGGCGAGCTCACCATCGAGGAGTTCCGCGACCGCATCGAACAGGAACGCCTGAGCGGTCGGGATGTCAACCGTCTCGAGGTTGATTTCTATGCCAAGTTCTCCTTCCCGTTTGCCTCGGTGATCGTTGTGTTCTTCGGCATCCCCTTTTCTTCGCGCCAGCGGAAAAGCGGCGCGGCCATGCAGATCGCCATCACCGGCCTGGTAAGCGCCATCTATCTGGTGCTGTCGGAGATCAGCAAGGCGTTCAGCTACGGTGGCGCGCTGGAACCAATAGCAATCGCCTGGGCGGTAAACGTGTTGTTCGCGCTGGTCGGCATCGCGAATCTGTACCGCATCGAGCGCGGTTAACCCATTTCAACCTGTCGCGTTGCCGCCCCGGGCGCCTGGCCGGATCGCCTGCCGGCACGGCCGCGATAACCAACCAGGTGGCGAAGCCGGCCCCACGCAGCACCCTGATATCATACATGTTCGGAGCTTCTTCATGATCTCGTTCGACGACGCCGTTGCCCTTGTTCTGAACAGCATCGAGCACACGCTCCCGTCCGAGACCGTTCCGCTGGTGCTGGCATCGGGCCGCGTGCTGGCCCAGGCAATCGTAGCCGACGCGAACATCCCGCCGACCGCGAACTCGGCGATGGACGGGTATGCCGTACGCGCCGAGGACGTTACCCAGGCAACCCTGGAGCACCCGGTGCCGCTTACGGTGATCGGCGAGGCCGCCGCCGGCACCCCTTTCGCCGGAACCGTAGGCCACGGCTGTGCCGTGCGTATCATGACCGGCGGCATTATCCCGGAAGGGGCAACGGCCGTGATCGAGGTGGAGGCAACGTCCGAGGCCGATGGCACGATGTACGCGCGCCGCTCGTTGCGTCCGGGCGAGGCAATCCGTGCCGCTGGCGAGGATATCCGGGCGGGAGAGGTGGTGCTGGCAGCCGGCACAACAATTCGCCCCGCCGATGTGGGTCTGCTGGCCTCGGTGGGCGTTGTCAATGTACCGGTGCGGATACAGCCGAAGATCGGCATCCTCTCCACCGGGAACGAGATCGTGGAAGCGTTTCGCACGCCGGGCGAGGGGCAGATTCGCAACAGCACGGGGCCGGCGCTGTACGCCGCCTGCATGGCGCTTGGCGCGGAGCCGATCGATCTGGGGATAGTGCGCGATACACGGGACGAACTGGCCGACCGGCTTGAGGAAGGGCTCCGTTACGATATCCTGATAACAACCGGCGGCGTTTCAGCCGGCGCGTACGACCTGGTTCAGCACCTGCTGCCCGAACTTGGCGTGACCATCGTGTTCCACAAGGTGAAGATCCGGCCCGGCAAACCGGTACTGTTCGGCACGTTCGGCGACTCCGAGCACCGCACGCTTGTGTTCGGGCTGCCGGGCAATCCCGTTTCCACGCTTATTACGTTTGGCCAATTTGTTGCGCCGGCGGTTGCGCGGATGCTGGGCTCAACAGCGGTGCCGCTGCGCCTGCAGGCACGCCTGGCCGTTCCGCTGCGCAAAACGGACGATAAGCGCCACTTCGTGCGCGGCATTCTCAGCACCGATGCGGGCAGCGTGCCGGCGGTGACAACAACGGGCACACAATCCAGCGGGGCGCTCAGCTCGATGAGCCGGGCAAACTGCCTGATCGTGCTGGACGAATCATCCGGCTCGCTGGAATCCGGCGACCTGGTAACCGTGGAGCTCCTGTAGTACGGCCCACGCGGCCACCACGGCATATCGAAGCCGATACGGTTATCGAGCGGTTTCAGGGGCGGATGTTTCGGAAATACGGACGGCGAATGCAACTTCTCCGGCTCGTCATGGTTTTTTAAGTTTACGGGGTTGCACACTCCGTGCAGCCCCCATGTCTCCGGGCTTGCGTCACTCCGCATTCGCGGTGCTCTTCGGTTGAACTATCCTACTTCGCGCAATGATACGAACGCTTGGAATCGGTGTGTTGGCCCTGTTCATGTGGACCGTTGTTGCGGTGTCGTTGCGGGCGCAAACCCCAACAACACTGTTCCGCCTTCTCTCCACATCGGAAACCGGCATCACCTTCCGTAACGACATCACCGAAAACGAGATGTACAACGGAATCAGCTTCACCAATGCCTATAACGGCAGCGGTGTGGCGGCCGGCGACGTAAACGGCGACGGGCTTCCGGATCTGTTCTTCTCCGGCACGCAGGTGTGCAATCGCCTGTACATCAACAAGGGGAACTTCCAGTTCGAGGACGTTACCTACCGTGCGGGCGTTGCCGACTCCGGAAGCGTTGGGCGAGGTGTGGTGATGGTTGATATCGACGGCGACGGCGATCTGGATATCTACGTGTGCCGCGTGAGCCTGCCGAACCGGCTGTACATCAACGACGGCCACGGCATGTTCACCGAGCGCTCGAAGGCGTACGGGCTGGATTACAGTGGCCACTCCACGCAGGCGGCGTTCCTGGACTACGACCTGGACGGTGACCTTGACATGTACCTGGCCCTTACCGGCGCCGGCCTTGGCGAGTACTACGCGCGTTACGGTGTCAACGACAAGATGTACCGCAACAACGGCAACGGCACGTTCACCGATGTTACCAAGGAAGCCGGCATCGTGGATCAGGGCTACGCGATGAATGTGCTGGCCTCCGATGTAAATGGCGATGGCTGGCCCGACCTGTACGTCTCGAACGATTTCGAGGAACAGGACAAGCTGTACATCAACAACCGCAACGGCACGTTCACCAACATGCGCGGCAAGGCAATCCTGCACACCAGCCACTCCTCGATGGGCTGCGACGCGGCCGACTACAACAACGACGGTAACATCGATGTGGTGACGCTGGACATGATGGCCCGCGATCACACGCGCGAGATGCGGCTTTCGGCAACCCTGTCGGTGCTCAGCCCGATCTTCGACTCGTCGCAGGTGCCCCGCAACGTGCTGCTGCTGAACCGGGGCAACGGCCTGTTCACCGATATCGCCGGCGTGGTTGGGATCGACGCAACCGACTGGAGCTGGCCCGCGCTGTTCGCCGACTTCGATAACGATGGCCGCAAGGATCTGTTTATCGGCAACGGCATGAAGCGCGACATGACCGACCGCGACGCATCGTACAAGGTGGTTCAGGGAACCAAGAAGATGGATCTGATCAGGATGTTCCCGGTGAACCGGCTTGCGAACTTCTGTTTCTGGAACGCCGGCGACATGATGTTCCGCGACAGCGCGACCGCGTGGGGCCTTGACCAACCAAACTTCACCTACGGCGCAGCGTACGTTGATCTGGATCTCGACGGCGATCTGGATCTGGTGCTGAACACCGTGGATACAACGGCGTTTCTGTACCGCAACTACTCCGGTGAAAAGGGGCGCGGCAACTACCTGCGCGTGAAGCTGGAGGGTACCGGCGCGAACCGCTACGGCCAGAACGCCCGGGTGGAGTTCAAGACCGGCGACCAGATGCAATTGCTGGAGCAGATGCCCGTTCGCGGCTATCTGGGCTGCGTGGACCCGGTTCTGCATGTTGGCCTTGGCGCGGCGCGGGCCGTTGATACGGTTACGGTGCGCTGGCCGGGCGGCACGCAGCAGACGCTCACGAACGTGCAGGCCAACCAGACGATCACGCTGCGCCAGAGCGAGGCCGCGCGCACCACCGGGGCCCAGGCCGCGGCGGTGAAGCCGTTGTTCACCAAGCCCGACAGCGGCACCGTGATCAACTATTCGCACGAGGAGAACAGCTACGACGATCTGAAGCGCGAGCGCCTGTTGCCGCGGCGACTGTCGCAGAACGGGCCGGGCATGGCCGTTGGCGATGTTAATGGCGACGGTCTTGAAGACCTCTATATCAGCGGCGCCAAGGAATTTCCGGGTCGTCTGTTTATGCAACGGCCCGATGGGCGGTTCGCGCGCTCGGCCGATTCGGCGGTGTTCGTGAAGGACTCCGCCAGCGAGGATATGGGCGCGCTGTTCTTTGATGCCGACAACGACGGCGATCTGGATCTGTATGTGGTGAGCGGCGGCGCGGAGTTCGATGCCCGCGCCCCCGAGCTGGCCGACAGGTTGTACCTGAACGACGGTAAGGGGCGTTTCACCAAAACGACGGGCAAACTGCCGGAAGAGACCGCGAGCGGCTCGTGTGTGGTGGCCGCGGACTACGATGGCGACGGCGATCTGGATCTGTTCGTGGGCGGCCGCATGGTGCCCGGGAAGTATCCGCTTGCCAGCCGCAGCATGATCCTGCGCAACAACCAGGGAACGTTCACCGACGTCACCGCCGAGGTTTGCCCGAGCCTTGCCGCGCAACCAGGCATGATTTGCGCTGCGATATGGTCCGATGTTGATGCCGACGGACGCCTGGATCTGGTCACCGCCGGCGAGTGGACCAGCGTTCGGATGTTCCATAACGACGGCAGCGCGTTCACCGAGATGCCGAACACCGGCCTGGAGAACATTACCGGATGGTGGAACAGCATTGCCTCCGGCGATTTCGACAACGACGGCGATATCGACTACATCGTTGGCAACGTTGGCACCAACTGGCGGTACCAGCCTTCGGCCGACGCACCGGTAAAGATTTACGCGGCGGACTTTGACGGCAACGGCAGCCTGGATCCGGTGCTCACGTACTTCGATCGGACGTACAAGAAGGAATTCCCCGTGATGGATCGCCTGCGACTGATCTCGCACATCCCGAGCATCCACGCGAAGTTCACAACCTTCGCGGCGTATTCCACGGCGACCATCAACGACATGTTCCCCAAGGCCAAGCTGGATTCCTCGTACAAGCTTACCGCCACCGAGTTCAAGAGCTGCTACATCGAGAACCGAGGCAACGGTACGTTCACCGCCACCCCGCTGCCGCTGCTTACACAGGCATCGCCGGTGTTCGGCATTGCCGTGCAGGATTTTGATGGCGACGGTAATCTGGACGCCATGCTGACCGGCAATTATCTGGACGGCCCGGAGCCCACGGTGGTACGCTACGACGGAAGCTGGGGCCTGGTGCTCAAGGGCGACGGGCACGGGGGGTTCAAGCCGCTTACGCTGGCCGAGGGCGGCATCATCGTGCGCGGCGATATGCGCGGCGTGGCGCTTGTGCATATCGGCAAGGCCACAAGCCAGAAGCTGTGCGCGATGGTGTTGATGAACTCCGGACCGGTGACGCCATTTTTCCGCGACGTATCGGCCGCGGGCGACAAGCTCTGGACACTGGATCGCAAGACGCGGGCAACACACGCGATGATCGCCTTGAAGAACGGCTCGACACGGCGATGCGAGTTCAACATGGGCTCGGGGTACCTTACACAGAACACCCCAACCATCATCGTTACGCCCGATATGGTATCGATGACGTTGTTCAACGGAAGCCAGACCGTGCAGCAGGTGAAGTTCTGACAGGTCCCCGTGTGCAACCAGGCACGGAAACCGCGGAACGCATCAACCCTACGATCAAACGCCCCGGCAGCCTGTGCTGCCGGGGCGTTGTTGTTCAATGCTCCCCCACCGATTCGGCAGGCGGGAAGCACGCTAAACATGTAGCGAAGTACTGCTATCCTCCACGAGCCACCTAGCCCGCAGGCCTTGCTGTACAAGGGTTTGCGGGCTACACATGGCATCAACCGCTCGCACGTTCAGCTCGGCATCAATCCGCGTTGTATCTTGGGGCCAATTGCAATATCCCGGGCCATGGAAACCTTCAAGATCATCCTTCTCAGCGTGATCGCGGCCGTCTGTTACGGCATCCTGCACGACCAGATCACCGCTCGAATCTCGGTTGAGTATTTCACAATCGGCCATCCGATCATCATCGAAACCACCGACCCCACAACGCTGGGATTGCTGTGGGGTGTGTTGGCAACATGGTGGGCGGGGCTGCTCGTTGGCATCATGTTCGCTATCGCCGCGCAAGCAGGCACAAAGCCCAAACGGAATGCGCGGTCGCTGGTGCGGCCCATTCTGATCGTGATGGTCGTGATGGCGGTGTGCGCGGCCGGCGCGGGATTCGTGGGCTGGGGGGCAACCGAGAACAACGCCTTCGCCTTGCCGCAACAGATTGCACGGCTGGTGCCACGCGACCGCCATATCGCGTTTGCCACGGCCATGTGGGCGCACAATGCCAGCTACCTGATGGGCTTTGTGGGCGCGACCATCGCGGCGCTGGTGGTGGCGAGGTCGCGGCGATTCCTCCCCAAAGGGCAGGCGTCACACTGAGCGCAACGCCGGTGTAGGCGCACACGACGGCCGCCTAGCGCCGCTTGCCGCTGGCGACGGCCGTACGAAGCGAATCCGCATAACGCCGAAGCGAATCGGCAACACGCATCAGCGAATCAACTTTCGCCGAGGAATTCGCTGGCGTCGCGGCGGGGGCCTGCGTAGTGGCCTGGCCTGCGCCAGGCGCGGGCTGCGTGGCCACCGGAGCCGATCCCAGCGACACCACGGTGATCTCCTCGGGATCGGTTGAATCGTATGCGGCTACCACCGGCACCCCTTCCTGAAACATGTGCAGCGTGCGCAGCGAGGGCACGAAGTCCGTGGTGGCGGTATCCAACGTTCCATCGGCCCGATGGAACTGGATGGTAAGCTCCAGCTCGGGCGAATCGTTCACCACCGTTCCGGTTTCCTCCACACCGATCAACACCCCCTCCGCCTTTATCCCATGTTCCACCAACCGGTTATGCCGCACCGACGGTCCGATAAAGAAATACCAGACCATCAGGAACACGAACGCCGGAATGATCAGCCCCAGTATCCACTTCTTTCCGCGTTTTGCTGTTGGCTGCTCGGTCATCATTAGCGGTACCTCCCTGATGTTGAAGTGTGAGGAACAACAGACCACCCACGTATGGCCTGGCGAGCGGTTACGTCAACCGAACTGTACCGACCGGCGCGTGAACGTTCCGGCCATGAATCCGGTGATCGGGAACGTGACGGGCTCGGATGAATCAATCGCCGCACCACTGGCAACCACCACGGGCACGAAGTGTTCGTGTGTGGGAAGTGCCTGGCGAACTCCGGGGGCCCGCTCACGGTACTGCACCAGCGCGTCCACATCGCGGCGCACCAGCACATCGGCGGCCCAGGCATCGAACTCCGAGGCCCATGCCGGCGTCTGCGGAGTACGGCTCATGTCGAACGTGCGCAGGTTGTGCGTAAGGAAGCCGCTGCCAACAATCAGCACGCCTTCGTCGCGCAGCGGCGCAAGGGCCCGCCCAAGCTGATACAGTGTGGGCGCGTCCATCGTGGGCAGCGAAACCTGCAACACCGGAACATCGGCCTCCGGATACATCGCAACCAGCGGAACATAGGCGCCGTGATCCAGGCCGCGCGCCGGATCGTTTGCAACCGGCTGCCCGGGGCTCAGCAGACCACGTACCCGCTCGGCCAGCTCGGGAGCGCCCGGCGCGGGATAGGTTACCGCGTAGTACTCCGAGGGAAAGCCGTAGAAATCGTACACAAGCGGCACGGTCTGGGTGGCGCCCAATGTCACCGGGCGCTGCTCCCAGTGCGCCGAAAGCATCAGCACGCTGCGCGGCCTCGGCATGGCGGCGGCCCAGCCATGAAGTTCGGAAACCCAGGCGGCATCATCCAGCAACATAGGCGAACCGTGCGCAAGGAAGATCACCGGCATACGCCCAGTGTTTCGGCCGCCGGCGTCGGAAGCCACCGCGTCGGAAGTCGCCGCGTCGGAAGTCACCGCATCAAAAGCATCGTTGTTCATGTGAATGTCGATCATCGTTCGGGAGAGAAACAGGCCAGCATGCATACAATTGCAGGCCGGAACCTGGCACCCGCGCAGAATACCGGGCCATGCACTGCGGGGGTGGAACAGACGGCTGGGCGCGCACAATAGTACGTAATTGAACCAAGGTACGGTATCGCGAAGCGGTAGCCCGGCAACGATGCCGATGCATGATTGATACACGTGCCCGGGCGAACACGCACCACCGTCAACACATACGCGGGCATCCGGCTGGCACGATATGGCCTACAGAAAACCCCGACATCGGGTGCTGCCGCACCGGCACGGAAGCGTGTTGTTGTGGTGAGTTTCGCCGTAGTCGCAGGTAAGCTCCTCGCCTGCATCGATATCGCGCAGCGCATAGAACTCCACACGGTGTCCGTACAGCCGAAGGAATGTGTTTGGCGAGCACGAGTGGTTGATGTATTTCAGATCGCTGCCAAGGCGCGACGCATCAATCGCCATTCCGTCGTCGAACTCCACAACGGCGATGTGGCGCATTTCCCGGGCTCGGCGGCGCCCCTCGCGACGCCCCACAAGCTCCCCGCCGATCTCGCCCAGCTTGGCACGCCGTGGTATCGGTTCGGTTGCGAACGCCCCCTTCCCCTCGATCCGGCTGGGACGCACGCTGATCCCTACCCGGACAACACCGGGCACATGAATCGGTTCACGTTTCCTTGTCATCGTCCACTACACATCCGTGACAGTCTATGGCCCCGAGACGCAGCCTGCTACCGGCTGCGCCGCCACGCACACAACGCGATCGATGAGCGCATCACGCCTTGAACACTATCAGAACGATGCCGGCCGCCATCAGACCAAAGCCGGCTATCTGCGACATGCTTAACGGCTCGCCCAGATAATAGCGCGATACCAGCGCCACGCACACCACCCCGGCAACCAGGTGCATGGCTGCCATCTGCGCGCCCGAGAAAACCTCACGACCCCACCGGGCCGAAAAAACGTTGAGCACGTATTCCGGGAGCACGAACAGCCAGCTCATTGCCAGAGCGCTCCAGAAGCCCATGCCACGGAACTTGAGATGGCCGATCCATGCAAACGACATCAGCAACCCTGCAAGGCAGAGCATGGCAGGCACAAGAAAAAACTTCATGAGGGTACGGGATACTGGGGAGAGAATGGCTACGGCGCGCCCGGGTGCGGAAGGCCGCATGCCCGCGTAGACGCATCGTACAACTGGCCCGGGCGCGGCATAACCGCATAACGGATAGCCCGATCCGCATGCATCAACGGCACCACATACGCGGGCCCGGAATTCGCGGACTCCAAAGATATGATACGGGAGGTTCCCGGCAGCAGCACCGCCACGCACGCGCACCATGGCCGGCTGGTTTGACTGCCGCGTATGCAGTGATGCCGTCACCGGCGACCGGCAACGGCATCACAACCACACATTCCAGGGGCATCGGTCGCGGCGTGATATTGGCAATGCCGGGCGGAGCGCGCCGGCCGGATGTGCCGATCGGAATCGCCACGACAACTACGTAAGCCGGTGATGCATCCACACGTTGGGCTCAACATACACGGCATAATTGTGCTCCGGCGCGACGTGAACCCGCGCCAGCGCGCCCGGCACCACAACCGGACCGGCGGCATCAAACGGCAGAGGAACCCACGCGCGCCATTGTTCCAACGTTCCGGCGATGGTCATGCTGCACGAGGCCACGGACACGATTGTTGCACCGGCACGGGCGTGTACACGAAGCCAGGGGTCATCGGGCAGGCCGTCGGGCCGTGTGCGGCCGGCGTATTCGGCCATCGGCGTATCGGGTTCCAGGTGCTTGCGGCTTGGGCGCACCGGCGCGAACAGATCGGCAAAACCAAGGCTCGCCGCGTTGTGGCGCATTGCCGCAACCATCGCGGTGGCAAGCCCGCGCCCTGCTGCCTCGGGCCGCACCGTGATCTCGACAGCCGATACCGCATTCGGCCGGCGATCCAGCACAGCATCGGTATGCGCCCATCGCACAACGGTATCCCAGCCACCGCCTGGCAGGCGCTCGCGCCCGGGACCGCCAAAAACAAACGGCGCACTGAACGCACGGGCCAGCACAACCCCGGGTTGATCGTCATCAACCGCCACAAGCACATATCGATGAAAGCGTTCCAGGAATCCGGAACTGAAGTACAGCGAGGCGATCGGATCCTCCAGCATGAACGCCGGCCACGCGGCCATCAGTTCACGCGCCCAAAGCCCAGCGGCCAGCTCCGGACGATCGGCAAGCGAGTGTATGGAAATCGGCATTGGGATGTGCTCCTCGATAGGATACCCGATACTCGGCAACTTGCGTTGCCGCCAAAGCGGCATACGCGTGCGGTTGCGCCAACGAGCAAAGGCGATGTTCTCCGCGCGAAGCTACCGCCGCCGGATATGCATCACAATGGCCGGCAAGCGCGGCCAGGGCTTTTCCGACAACCTCGGCAAACGCGGGATGGCACCCCTGCCCCATTCGCCCACCAACAGGTTTCCGCCTGCCGCTAAACGAACAACGCCCCCCGCTGCAAGGCAGGAGGCGTCGTTGTATTCGGCGTTGCATTCGGCTTACCAAGCCGATCGCGCACGTGAGCAGATAACCGGTATTACCGCCCGCGGTCGTAATCGGCCTTCTTGCCACCGGGCTTGCGGCCGCCGCCAACAACACGATCACCACCACGCGCCTTCTTGGGCTTGCGTGGTGCGATGTCGCTGGCATTTGCCGGGCGCAGCGAGAGGCGCACGCCGGCAATCATCGTTTCCGAAAGCGCCGCGATCACGGAATCCTCGTAGCGCCCGGGGACATCCACAAACGAGCAATCGTCGTGGATATCGATCTGGCCAACCAACCCACCCGGCACTCCGGCTTCGTTGGCGATCGCGGCCACGATCTGTGCGGGATAGACACCGTTGTTGCGGCCCACGCTCAGATACAGGCGCGCCATGTCGCGCTCCGAACGCGGGGCAGCCGCCGGCGCCGGCGCTGCGGCAACCGGCTTGCCGCCGTGTGCCATCAACGCAGCCGCGGCCGCGATCTCGGTAATGTCGCGGCCGCTGGTCTCGGCCAGCTCCTCAACCAACGACAAATACGCTTCCAATGCGGAGTCATCCAGCATCTTCAACAGGCGTTCCTTGAACGAAGCCATCCGCTGGGCGGCAACGTCGGAAGGGCTTGGCAGCTTGCCGGGGATCAGGCGCTTGCCGATGTAGCGCTCGATGTCGCGCATCATGCGGCTTTCGCGCGGGGTTACGAACAGCAGCGCGCGACCTTCGCGGCCGGCACGGCCGGTACGGCCCACACGGTGCACGTACGACTCGGGATCGTTCGGGATATCGTAGTTGATCACACGCGTGATCTGCTCAACGTCGAGCCCGCGTGCGGCAACGTCGGTGGCAACAACAATCTCCACGTTGCCGGCAACCAGGCGGCGAATAACGCTTTCGCGCTGCGACTGGCTCATGCCGCCGTGCAACGCCTCGCATTCATAACCGCGCGCCTGAAGCTTCTCCGAAAGATCGGCCGCGCCAATCTTGGTGCGCACGAAGATGATCACCGCTTCCTGCGGCACCACCTCGGTTTCCAGCACCTGCGCAAGCGCGTTCAGCTTCTGTCCCTCGGAGAGGTTGAAGTAGAACTGCTCCACGGTGGGAACGGTCATCGTGCTGTGGCGGATCTCCACATTCACCGGATCCTTCTGGTGGCGGTCGGCAATGCGCCGGATCTCGCGCGGCATCGTCGCCGAGAACAGCACCGTCTGGCGCTCCGGCGGAGCCTGCGACAGGATCCACTCAACGTCGTCGATGAATCCCATGCGCAACATTTCGTCGGCCTCATCCAGCACAACGGTCTGCACCGCGCGCAGGTCCAGCGAGCCGCGCTCCAGATGGTCGATCACACGACCGGGCGTGCCAACCACCACGTGGATGCCGCCACGAAGGCGGGCGATCTGCTTGCCGATGGAGTCGCCGCCGTAAATCGGCGCAACACGCACACGACCGATGTGGCGTGCATAGGTCTGGATTGCCTCGGCAACCTGAATGGCCAGCTCGCGCGTCGGCACAAGCACAAGGGCTTGCACGGCATTGCGTGTGATATCGATGCGCTCCAGAATTGGAAGCGAGAACGCGGCGGTTTTTCCGGTGCCGGTCTGTGCCTGGCCGATAAGGTCGCGGCCTGCCAGAAGGGACGGAATAGTCTGTTGTTGAATCGGGGTCGGCGTTTCGTAGCCAAGATCCCCAAGCGTGCGCAGAAGCGCGCTGCTTAATCCGAGATCTTCAAATGATTCGGATTCCTTGCTCAGTTCGGTGGTCAAATCCACACTCCCTATGTCGGTGAAAAGTCGCTGCGCAACCACGGCTCCAAACCATTTATCGCTCCAACCTTCAACGGTCGGACGCCTGCATGCCGGAAGAGAGGAGGCTGGGTCGTGAAACCGCGAGCTGATCCACCGACGCCGGAGTGGCTTCATCGGGGAGCCGGTCACCAAAGCCCATGTGAAACGTGGGGCTCGGGCGTCTTGCTCCAGGACGGGAACGGGATTGAACAATGTTGCCGCGTATCGGGCATACTGGCCCGCAATAGCGCGTAGTTGATATCCGGGAGGCCTGCATCATTGCCATCAAAGGGTGGCAGACGTGCCATGCCCGCACTGATATCACGGCAATGGTACGGAGAATCCGCTCCACCAGACGTCTCAGATGGAAACAGGCGACCGCGGGGGGCCGGATTCGGCGGCAAGCCGGGACGAAACAGGGCAGCGTTTGCGGTTGCCGGCCGTACTTTTGCAAGGGATGTAACGTTTATGCGGTTGAGAGCACATACTCAACGTGGACCTTCGTGATGCATCCGATGCGACCATGACCGAAACCAAGAGTACCAAACAGGAACGATTCGTTGCGCTGTTCGAGCCCGCGCAGGCCAGCCTGCATCGGTTCGTGATGGCCATGACACGCGATGCCGAACGCACGAAGGACATCGTGGGCGAAACGATCCTGATTGCGTACGAACGGCTGGACACGCTTCGCAACGACGGCGCCTTCCTGAGTTTCCTGTTTACCATTGCCACGCGGGTGTGCAATCGCCGGGGGCGCGAAACGCGCCGGCAGGAACCGGCCACCGAGGAGGAACTGGCATCGCTTCGCCACGGCGGCACCCCGGCCGATGTGGCCGCGGATATCTCGATGATGTATCGTGCTCTGGAGCAACTTCCCGAACGGCAACGCGAAGCAGTACTGCTGTTCGAGGTTGCCGGGTTCAGCACCGAGGAGATTCGCGGCATTCAGGGCGGAACTCTGGTTGCCGTGCGCGTTCGGATAACGCGCGGTCGCCGCAAACTTGCCGCACTGCTTGGCGTGCCGGACCGGCACGAACACACGCATCGCTCGCCGCGCGCAACCAGCGAATCCTCACCGATCAACGACGTGACCTTCACGGCAATTCCAACGGAACTATGAAGCCGAACAGCACCCGTATGGATCAGCTCTTCCATCTGTTGCGCACCACGTCGCCGGGCCCTGCTCCGTTTGGCCCGGATGAGATTCGTGCGCTACTGAACGGCAAGGGCGCGAACACCGCCGCCAACTCCGTGCCAGGCGGCAGGCGGCGTGCCGCGGTATGGATTACGGTGCTGGCCTCGCTGGCAATCGGGGGCACGTCGTTGCTCCTGCTGCAATCCCCTGACCAATCGGCGCCGATGGCCGGCGGCGTTGCCCCGCACGCAACGCCCACGAAAGCCACGGCTGCACAGCGGACGGCCGCACAACAGGTCCCGGCGGCCGCTGCCGGCCGGGCCGATCGCCCCTCCGAATCCGGCACCGCGCAATCATTGATTGTGCCAACGGAGTTGGCGCCTGCAACAACCAAATTTTCCTCGGCCAACGTTTACGTGCGCAACGGAGCATCCAGGCGCCGCGGTTCGGATGTCGTGCAAATCCAGGGAGCCGGCAACGGCGGCACCATGCGACGTGGGACTCGCATGGCGGCCAACCAGGCCGGCACCCACGACTCCACGACCTCCGAACGGGCAATCGCTCCGGAGCGTCCGGTACCTCCAGCACCCCGATCCATTGGTGACATATCCGGGATCGGGGCGCTGGAGCTGACACCGGCGGAACTGCAGCGCCTGAACGTACAGTTCGACGGGCAACGCCTTGTTGCGTATGCGCAGGAACGGTATGCCACGCACGACAAACGGCGCGCCGAACGGCTTGCGCAGATCGGCGTCGATATGTCGCAGAGCACCGCCCTGATTGGCAAACGCATCGAGATCAACGGGAACGACGCAAATGTGGAATGGCTGCGGTACTCCGCGTCGGATACGCTCAGCACTGTTGCGCCGATCATCGTCACCCATTCCTGGATCCGCGCGCCCAAGCGTGCGGGCTCCACGCTGATCTACTTCGACAACTCGCCCCTGATCGACATGGCCGGCATCCCGCAGGAGCGCCTGAACGCGGCGTTGCAGGAGGAGACCAACGCGGCTGCCCGGCAGACATTCGAGGCACACGCCGCCCCCTCCTCACGGCTTGGCCGCATGCTGGTGCCGGTATATATCCGCATGGTGGGAACACGGCCGGAGCAGGACGCCGAACGCGCCGATGGCGACATCTTCCTGTGGTATTATCCAACACCTGAGTTTGTGGCCGCACTCCCCGATCGTTACCGCAAGCCGCTTCTGCGCGAGCTGAACGCCATCGCCGACGTTCAGGAGTGCCATCTCCCGACAACCGAGGTTTGCCGGCAGCTTACCGGCGAACCCTCGATCCTGGGGTATTGCAGCTCGTCCTCCGGGGCGCTTACCGACGCCACGTTATACCCCAATCCGGCCCACGGCCATGCATCGCTGCGATTCACGCTTGCCGCCGAACGCAATGTTTCGGTGGCGCTGCATAATCTCCGTGGGGCACATCTGCGCGATCTGATTCGCCCGATACTGGCCGACCGAGGCGTTCATACCATCGAGTTACCGCTGGCTGAAACCAGCAACGGTATTTATCTGGTGGTGATCTCAACCGATCATGGCGAACGCGCCACGCAACGCCTTATCGTGCAATAACGCGCGCCGCGCCTGTGGCACTGGCGCACGCCAATAAAAGCCAACGAACATTGAACAGCCCCCGCCGATCGACGATCGGCGGGGGCTGTTTTCATCTATCACCGCGTGTGGAGACAATCAGGGAGGGGCACCGATATCACACACGCTCGAACACACACAATCCCCAGGTATGAGTCTGGCAGATCGTGAGACGGATTGCCCAATTGCCACCCCAAAGACTTGTGGCGACATTCGGCAAATACGGCGCGCTTGTGTCCAACCACCCGTCGGCATCGCGATTGATGAGAAGCGCATGCTGCGTGGGCAGTTGCGAGCCTCGGGTAAGCAGCAGAAGTGTGGCAAACTCGGCATCGGCGGAATTTGGCGCAAGCCGCGTATCAGTGGTTGGCCTACGCAGGAACTGCACGGCATTCGAGAGACTGGAGAGATCGAGCTGCCAACCTTGCTCGAACAGCTCGTCGAGCGCGCGCACATCACGACGCTCGGCAATCGAGATAGGATACCAATGATCGTTCTGCATGGCAGTAATGATTGAACGTGAGGGATACCGGGCTGACGGCGCGATCGCCAGAACGTTGCGAGATACGCCGGCCCGCGTGTACATACCCAGGCCAATCGCCTCAGGGAAAATCGAATGATATCGAAGCCGCGGAATCGAGTGGCCCAAAGGCGAGGGAAAGCCCCCGGGTATCATACACAAAGAGGCACAACAACAACATCATTGGACATCGACGCAACAAAGGTACTCCGCAGAGTACCCCGTGTTGTACTGCGCATTCATCCGGACCAGTGTCCAATTTGGTACTCCTGAACCCTCTTATCTCAAGCGCGGACCCATTCGGCAAGCGCTTACCAACGGACGCCATGGGGGCACGGCAACATCCGGTCACCACCGGAAGCACGGCCACTGCGCGTACGACCATCGATCACTTTCCACCAAGGAGCAATAGTCATGATCACTTCAAGATTCCATTCTCGCACCGCACTATTGGGCATTGCCGCCGCGATAATCGCGATCGCAATGCTCGTAGCCTGGGGCAGGGCCTCGGCACAGGTTGTAGGGTGCTGCGCCACATATCCGGTGAGCGTTGCGAACACCGTGCCGGCTGCATGCTTCCCGCTTACGGTCACCACGCAGTGGAGCAACGGGCTTGTTGGCTCAAGCACACACCTTGCCCCGGGCGTTATCATTGTCACGGCTCCAAATCCTCCGGGCTGCTGGCAGTCGCCGCTCACCGGCCTTGCCATCAACGGCGTTGCGATCCCATTGCCGGCAGTGCTTCCACCGTGCATCGGGCCAATCAACATCGGTTGTGGCAACGTCACCATATGCTTTATCCGCACAGCCAGCGGGTGCATCGGCATCGGAATAAGCTGACAGAGCACCGAAAATTCCTAATGCCATTATATGCGTGGGCACCATACGGGTGCCCACGCATATTTAACAACCACCACTACCTGACAAACCGAAACGCACGAACGCCTTCAGGGCAATCATTCCACCGTGGTACACAATTAGGCACCCCCCTTTATGGGGCATCTTTCGCTCGGGATATTTTCGCGATATATTTGCACCACACACGCCCACACGACAACCTCCCATTCAATCACGAACGAATTCGAGCGAGCACGGCAAACGCCAGAGGGTCCGGCGCGTTTGCATATGTGGCACTCTTAAGAGCACAGCGCTCGATCCATTTTCGCGAATACTGCTTCGACCACAGACAGACCAGGCTGGCAACTGCTAAACTGGCCGGGGAATGCCTTGCCCAAATTCGTAGATCGACCCTGCCAGCGAATCAGGAGCACGGGGACAGGGAAAGCAGAATGGCAACAGTGGACCAGAGATCGATTAATACGGATTTATCCCCCGAACTTTTCACGTTCAACTCCAGAGGGAGAACATCATGATTTTTCCAACACATTATCGTGCGCCACATGCGCGCATCCGGATCTGGCAACGTTTTCTGATTGCCACGGTTATCACATGCTGGGCACTGGCGGCCGCAACGGCAAATGCGCAGGTCGACATCGTTATCAAGGATTGCCCGTCGGATGTCGGCAATCAGCCGGACAACGCATGCTACGACTACTACTACAACAGCCCGGACATCTGGATCAGAAAGAACCCGGACAGTGGCACGGTGCACCAGAACCCGACCGCGGGCAGCAACTGCTATGTGTACGTGCGGCTGACGAACATCGGCGCCACCGATCTTGGCTCAGGCGTCGTACACGTCTATTTCGGCAGCGCCAGTGTAAGCCTGGGCAACTGGCCCAGCCGTTGGGTAAGCTATGCGCCGGGCGGCGTTATCAAGGGCAATGAGATCGGCTCGCTGTGCGTCTCCGACATCCATGCCGGGAACGACGCCATTGTCAGCATCCCGTGGTACAACGTGCCCGGCAACACAAGCGGCGACCACTGGTGCCTTGTGGCGCGTTTCGTGTCGGCGGAGGACCCGATGGCGTTCGCCGAAGGGCTGTACATCCACGACAACGTGATGAACAACAACAACATCGGCTGGAAGAACCTTACATCGATCACACCTTCGAGCAACAGCGGCACCATCGACATCTACAACGGGCATTATCGATGCGATGAGACGTCGATTTCCACGATTCATTTCGACGTGGCCGAAGGTGACGACGCATTGTTGGATTACACAACCATCAAGGTGGATCTGGGCGCCGATGGAATGGCCCTTTGGGAGGCGAACAACAAGAAGGGAACAGGCATTGTGGAGGCCGACGAAGAAAACACCATCAAGATCACCGATGCCCATTCTACCATCGAGCTGGAACTGGGTCCGGAGCAGGGCTTTGCCGCCGAAGTGCGTGTTGAATACAACCCGAATATTCCGGCCGCGGACGCCGACAAGGTGTATGGCTGGAACATCACCCAGACCGAGGCAGGGCGAACGGATGTGTTGGGCGGCGAAGCGTACGAGATATACCTGGCCGACCGCGAGGAGCTACAGGGCAAGGCTGTTCGGCGTTCGCAGCCCACAATTGGCAACCGGCTGGATCTGAATGTCCGGCCCAACATCGCGGCCGAGGCCACAACCATTGTGTATTCCCTGCCATTGGCTACGCGCGCCACGCTCGGCATCTACAACGCAAAGGGTGAGCTGGTGCGCATGCTGATGAACAACGACATGCGCAACGCGGGCGCCGGCGAACTGACGTGGGATGGCACCGGCGCCGATGGCATGATGGTGCCCAACGGCACATACTTCAGCCGGCTTGCCACACCGGAGGGCAACGTTGAGAAGCAGATAAAGATCGTACGCTAGACACGATTGACCGTTCGTGTCGCGATGCCACGTACCCCGCCTGTTGCCATCTGGTCTCAGGCGGGGTACCTTGTTTGGGCGCCACGGCACGGAACGGCTTAATAGGCACCACCGCACCGACACCGCAACTGCACCCCCTGGTTCAGGGCAACACTGCACGGCACGTGAGTCTCCCACCGGCGTACACGGTACACACTCATGTACTCCCATCACGGGTATGCAATGCGCAAATTGTTGGCATGGATTGGAACCCACCCCCTTGCAATCCGCCTGGCGCTGGCGACGAAGGTCGGGTCCCGGCATCATCCACTCCTACGGCGCACTAACAATCTTTGTTCAACCTTTGTACCCGATGGAGGGCATATGGCCAATCCAAACAATTCCCTGCGCGCTATCGCGTGGGCCGTCGTAATGGCAGTGGCAATCGTTGCAGGCGCAGGCACGGCGCGGGCTCAGTGCACCGGCAATTTTCACGTGGCCGGATTTCCTGAAGGCGGCACATGTTTCTACGTGTCGTTTCCGCCGTGCTACGAGATTTCCGGCACCAATTATCTGACCTTCCCGGCCAATGGGACATACGCGCGTGCGCTGTGCTGCGCACCGGATCCCGGCCATTACCTTTCGCTTCTGGTTGCGGGCACACCCGTTGGAGCCGGGGAATCCCGGACTATCACTACCGAATGCGGTTGCGTTGATGCATCCGTGGGATTGCCCGATGCCGGCGGCGTTGTGGACGTTTATCTGACATTGCTCAAGGCCGGCTCGTGCCCGTGATGCAACGCATTCTTCATAATCGGGATTTTGAGGAGCCAAACTTCTCCTAAAAATCCCGTATGGCAATGGATACATGCCCGAACACTCGGCTCGGGATCATCGGCATGGCGCTGAATGCTCGGGGCAGTCACCTGCCGCTCACATCTCCGCGCGCACCATCACAATCATTTAACACCGGTTCGTTGTTAAGGCCGTGGAATCCCCTTGCGCACGCCCCGCCAGCGCGGTACTATTACACGCCCGCTCATCCCCCACATTCGCAACTCGATTTCCAGAGGCATCTCATGTTTACGAGCTTTCCTCGCGTGGCTGCATTTGTCGCAATCGTGGCCATCGGCATCGCATTTCTTTCGTCTCGCGCGCAAACGCAATGCACGTGCACCAGCTATGTGGTCTCGGCATCGATGGGGTTGGGGGCCGGTTGTTTTCCAATTACCATCGATTCCTGGTGGAGCGACGGGGCGGGAAATTCCCATACCGAACAGGCCATCAAGAACGGAACGGGATCATCATCCTACACCATTTCCCCGTGCGCCGACAGCACGCTCGACTCCTTCAAGGTTAATGGTGGCGCAACCATTCTCCCCGGAGTTCCCACGAACGTCTCGATCTGCGGCGGCAACAAGTGCGTGATCGCCACGGTTTTGAACGGCTGCTACCAATTCCACATTTCCAGCGGCCCCTGCTCTCCGTAACAGTCCTGGAACGCACGGGCGGGCGGTACGACCATCCGGCTGCCGCGTGCCCCAACAACAGACACGGCCCGGCAAGTGTCCCCGCTTGCCGGGCCGTTTACATATCACCTGCATATCCCGCCAATCAGCACGGTTTGCACGGACCCAGCGCCGGCGTTATGTCCAGCGTGGCACATCCGGTTATCGGATCGATCGTCAGGCACGCATCCACGCAGCAACCGAAATCGGCGCCCACGTTGAAGATGCAGCCCGTGGCATCCAATTCCTGCTTCTGGATAAGGCAGTTGACGATGGTCACCTGCGCGCCGTCCTCGCATGGAACCAACACCTCGGTGCCCGGCGAAACCGTTACGATCGGGCTCGGCAGCGTTGGGTAGATCACCACAACGCCCACATCGCATCCAACTTTTTTGTCGACGCGGATCTTGATGTCCGGACATTTACACGGATTGATGATACCGAACGCCTGCGCCGCGAGATTGCTCGCGGCCGCCAGACCAAATACTGCCGCAAGGCAGACAAGTCGCAGCCAGATGGTTCTGCGCTTCATGATATACTCCTGTGAAGATTGATGTTGATCGATGGAAATCGGACGATATCGCACACACCGCCGTACGCGTCCCGGCGTCGGCGGCAATTATGCGCGATCCCGCCACATACACCCCCCGCGCATGTCCCGGAGCGTGAAGCGCACGCCATGCAGTATCGCTCCTTGCAGGCCATCGTGCCAGTACATGCTTGTGTACCCGCGCTGCGCTCGACTCAGCGGTCAGCCTACCCAACTCGGCAATTCCGAGCGGAACGGCACTGTCATCGGCATATGGTGGCAAGGATCGGTACCCCTTCAACAAAAAACCCGGAGGCGATTGCATCGCAATCACCTCCGGGTTCATCATCGACCATCAAACAGCTCGCGGCATTCATACCGCAAGGGCGATTCCGCCGCTGGCAGCCCCTATCGCACCCGTTGCACGTGCACGGCGGCACGGTCGCTCAGGCGGGATTCGGCGCCGCTGTCGGCAATCACCTTCACGGCGTACTCCACGGTTGCCCCCTCCGGCGCGCCGTCCACGAATGAGCTGGCCGCACGGTCCTTCACCACGGCGATCATCGTGGGTGGGATACCGTCGGCACCACGGTAAATCAGGTATCGGAAGTTCTCGCGCAGGCCAGGGTAGTTCCAGCGCAGGCGCACCTCACCGCGCGCCGAATCGTACTCGGCACGCACGTCGGTCACCGTTGGGCGGATACCGGTATCGTACGTTTCGGCGCTCACGATGTTGGAGAGTTCCGATTGCAGGCCGGCGCTGTCGGCCGCGCGCATCGCATAGTCGTACCGAGCGTGCGACTCGCCAATCATGTCAACGAACATCGAGTCATCGCGCCCAACGTTCGCCACGCTGTCCCACCGCTCAACACCCGTTGCCCGCCGATACAGGATATGGCGCTTGAGATCGCGGCTGGAGCTTGGCACGAACTCCAGCACCACGGAGGTATCGGTGGAGTGAACGCCGGTAACCACCGGCGGTACCGGCGGGATAACATCCGGACGCGGCACGGCCAGCATGTCCGAGAGCTCGGACTCGTTGAAGTGATAATCCAGCGCCACAAGCCGGTAATACACGTACTTGGTCAGCGTGCGAACCTCAACCGTATCAACGATCACCGTATCGCGCATCCGCGCCGCATCCCCGGCGCCGAACGTTTCCATCACGGCGCTGAACTCGTGGTCCGGATCGTTCGAGCGCAGCACACGATAACCCATCACATCGGGCTCCGAGTTCGGGCGGAACACCAGGCGCACAATGCCGTTGGTATCCATCGTGCCCTTCACCCATTGCGGCGCGCCGGGGGGCGTGCTGTCGACGAACGTCACGTATGCGCTGAACGATCGGCTGACATTGCCGCCGCTGTCCACCGCCTCCACGCGATAATACGTAGTGCCGGCAGCCACACGCAGCGTATCGAAGAACTCGCGGGCGCCGGGCGCCAGCAACGCCCTGGTAACCCGTGGGAACCGACCGGCGTCGGCGGTGTCGCGGCCGATATGGAAGCCCGCAAGATCGGCCGCAACCGGCTCCGGCATGTCCCACGTAACATGCACCACACGCGGCGGCAGATGCTCCGCATGCGCGGTAGGCATGCCCGGCGGCGTACGGTCGCGTGGGATGCCCACCACCTCGCCAAGCACCTCCTCGTCGCCGAACGCCGTCATCCCGATCACACGGTACGTGTACCGGCGACCGTTCACCAGCGCGGTATCCACGTAACTCTCGATGTCGTTCTCGGTGGTTGCCGCGCGAAGCGTCACGATGGGCACGCGAGTAAGCCGGACAAACGTGGCGCCGTTATCGGACGAACGATCCACCACGTAACCGGAGTATTCGGCCAGCGCCCACCATTGCAGGATCACCGTGCCGTCCTGGCCAACCGCGCCCACCGCATCGGGCCGCTTCACAGGCGTGTAAACCTCGGCCGGCACCGTGAACTCACCGGGCCGCACGGTGTACGGCTCGGCGCGCCCAAGGAACCGCACGCGGTACACGTATGCCTGCCCGGGCTTTGCCGTGCGATCCACATAACGCAGCCCCAGCCCCTGCGCCGCCGGCACACTCCGCTCGGCCGCCAGCAGGGCCATGCCGTACTGCATCTCGAACTGGTTCTTGCTCTCCAGCATCGCCTTCAGGTCATCGTCACCGCTGCCGCCATTGATGCGCACCTCGGCGCCGTCCGGCTCGGCAAGGGCCTGGGCAACCTGCATGTACTGGCTCTGGAGTGTATCGGCCGCGCTTCCGTTGGCCATGCGGCCTTCAACAACCTCGGCCGCCGAAAGCCATTGTTCCGGCGTCCACGGCATCACGCGAGCGGCAACGCTTTCAAAGGCGCCGACCTTTCCCTTGCGGTCAACCGGCGCCCGCTCGATAGCGTATCCGGCGTTCAGGCCCGCACGCCAGGCCAACGCCTTCTCGGGCGCCCACCGAAGCACAATCGAATCGGCATAACGTCGAGCTGTCATCTTCACGCTGATTGCCAGCGCGGCATTCGGGTCGATATCACCCTGAGCATATCCGGTGCTCGCGGCAACCAGCATCACGGCTGCCCAAAGAACACATCGGCGCGTCAGAATCTTGTGCGTGTTGTTCATAAGGTTACCGTTGCTCCGCGTTATTGCCAATGCCCGCAACCGCGTTCGCCGGCGTGTTGAACACATATGTTTCGGTCTGCTTGATATCGGTGTTGTTGCTGCGGCGCTTGGCCACAACCCACGCGTTGTTCTTGAACTCCCACAACGTGCCCACCACCGTTATCCTGTACTGCGAGCTCGAATCCCAGTTCCTGGTGCTGTTGATGAACGCCTGGGCAGCGCTGTTGGAGAAGCCGAAGTTGTCGGTTTCAACGGGCTGGACCTCGGGGTCGTTCATGGCATTGTTATGCCCTGCGTTAACAGCGGCATTGCCGTGCGGAGCGCCACCACCACCAACGGGCTGGTTGATAACCACGCCAACACCGGGATTGGCATTGCGCCGCAGATTCTGCTGCCCGCCAACCTGCGGGCCGCCCTGTGGCTGCCCGCCATCGTTCATCATGATATTCTGGTTGCCCTGATTGTTCATCTGCAGCGGCGCCTTCAGGCGGTACAGGTACGCGCCCAGGGCATCCTTTGCCGATACAATCGTCTGCGCCACCCACGTCCCCTGCACGCGCTTATCCACGGTAACCGTGTAACGCGCCTGGAACGTGCGGTTGATCATGTCGCCGGCCGCACCGCCGGTCTGCTCCTGCATGTCGAACGATTCGTTCGGCGGGAAGGAGTAGATCACGCGCACCGGCTCGGTGACCGGCACACCGGTAGCGTTGTTGGCGGGCTCGATGCTGGCGATCAGCTTCGTGGCCTGCTCGGCGCCAACATCCTGTGCCGCAACCGAGGGGCCGCTGGGCGGCGCCGGATTGCACTTGGTGCCCACGTTGATCTCGGCGGTGAAGTTGCCGCTGAACGCACCCGCCAGCACGCTGAACGATCCGGCGGCCGCACCCTCCAGCCACGAGGGCTTCGGGAAGCCGGCCAGCAGATACGCGCCCAGCTTCAGGCTTGCGATGTTGATATCGCAACCGTTCTCATGCTTCTTCTCGCAGCATACACACAGGCACGGCTTGCAATCCTTGGGCTCGATATGGATGCTGGCGCTTGCGATGGCGTAGGCCGCCACATTGCCCTGCACATACCACATGTTCATGCCCTCCAGCAGCCCGCCGCCGGAGCAACCCGTGCCGTCGGGATATCGCAGCAGCGAAAGGTTCATCTCGAAACCCCCGGCCGCCTGATAGCGCACATTGACACGGCCGAACAGATGCTTGTCGCGCTGGCCGGTGTTGAAGCCGGTCTCCAGGCCGGCCGCGAAACCGTTGCCGGAGATGGCGCTGGTTGTTGCCGACGCGCTGGGCGGCGAAAGGCTGCTTGATACGCTGGCCAGCCCGTTCAGTGTGCGCTGCGTGAAGCCGCTGGGCGGCGAGATGTTCTTGCCGAACATGAAGTACGAGTTCGAGCTGATCGTGGTGCCCAGCATGTCCACATTCAGCGTCACACGGTTCACCGGATCGCCCAGCTTCACGTACCAGATTCCGGTTTTCCCCTCAAGGTGAACCTTCAACGCACCGTTGCCCGTCACCGGCGGCTTGTTCACGTTCACCGTGGCGTTCAGGTCGAAGATCTTCGCGATGAAATCATACTGCAGATTCAACGAGCCGTACACCGGCGCCTTGTTGCGCTCGGTAAGCCGTGCCTTCAGCCACAGGTCGCCGGATACGCCCAGCTTGCTCATGCCGCCGGAGTTGGTGAACTGGCCGGCCAGGCCGATATCGCAGTTCATCTTCGAGGGGTCCGGCGTGGTGCCCAGCACCGCCTTCACACCAAATCCGAAACCGATGTTCGGGTCCGGCGTCATCACCGCGCCGGAGTTTGGCGCCTGCGTGGTGGTGTTGGCCGCGGCCACCGTGGCCACGTTCGGCTTGGCGCCGGTCATGTCCACGTTCACGCGCCGCCATGCCGATGCGCCGAAACCGTAGAACGCGTATCCCGGCACAAACGGAATGCCCGGCGGCGGCAGGATGGCCTTGGCGTCCACGTACCAATACCGGTAGCGCGTGTTGGCGTTGCTCACCTTCGAGCCGAACCGCGCGTTGGCGCTTACCTCCATCTGCAGGGAGTTGAACGTTGCCTTCAGCGACGCGACAAAGCCGTCGCCCCAGGTGGGGTCGCTGTTGTAGAAATCGAGCTGGCCATCCAGCTTCACCGCCGCAAGGTTGGCGAACACCGTGATCTTCGTGACGTTGAAATCCAGGAACGCCGGCGTGAACTTGAACTTGGCATCGCCGGTGGATTTCTTCACCGCGCCCAGCACCTCGAATCCGCCGGTGCCGCCGATGCGGTTGGAGTCAAGGCTGACCACCAGATTGAACTTCACGTTGGCGCGGGCAACCTCGCCGGCCTGCGCGGCGGGCTGCGTGAACTTGATGTCCTTGATCGTCACGGGGAACTTGGCCAGCTTCTTCTGCGGGCTGGCGAAGCTCCAGTTGCCGTCGGTGAACACCATCTTGCCGGTGGAGTCGTTGTAGTTGATGCCCAGATTCTCGAACTCCGGCGACATGTCCACCTTGATCTTCTTCGGCCCTATCGTGATCTCCTTGTCGTTCCATCCAACCTCGCCGTTCAGCTTCAACGCGAACGTTGGCGCCGCCTTCGAGATGGACATCGTCAGCGCCGAGGTCCCGTTCAACTTCAGCTTGGCGCCGGCGAACAACGAGAACGTAAGCGAGTCCTTCGGCGTCATCGAGAAATCGAACCGCTTCTGCGTGTTGTTGAACAACGCCTTGTACATCAGCGCGTTGGTGACCGTAGTGTCGGTCACCGGCAGCGTAAGCTTGCCGCGCATGTACGCCTGCGTAAGCGTGCTGTTGACAAACACCGCGCGCACCGTATCCACGCTTGCGCGCAGCCGGTTCAGATTGGCGTCGGGGTACTGTATCACGTTGGCGGCAATCAGGTCGCCGGTGAATCCTGTTTTGGCGATGATCAGATTGCGGGCGATGCCCACCGGCACCTGCGCGGGGTTGCTGAACGTACGCCAGCCATCCGGGCAATACACGGTGATGTTCTTGGCCCACAGACCGTTGAAATCGTTGCCCTGCGTGCCCACGTAGTTGGGCGGGAACACGATGCTGGGCGGGTTGGCCAGGTCCGTGTAATCCAAGGTCAACGAGTCGATCGCAATCGCCAGCCCGTTGGTGCCCACAAACGTGGAGGCCGGCAGCCTGCCCATCAGCATCCACTCCTTCCAATCCACGATCTTGCCCGTCAGCGTAGCGATCGATTGCTTCGTGGTGTCGGCATCGGGGCGCGGCACAATCCACGCGCGCGGGAACGCCACGTCGATATCCACGGCTAGCGTGTCGAAGTTGTTGCACGTCCAGGCCACGTACGTGCCCTGGCGGGCGTTGGTGCGCGCCTTCAGCGTAAGCGAGAACGAGATCTGATTGGGCGTAAGGCCGCGCACGGTGATATCGTTCAGCACGTTCAGCGTGGCGCAGCGCGCGATGCCCTGCGGGCAGATCGATACCGAGCTTACACCGAAGCTGAGCGTGTCGTCGTGTTTGGCGATCGGCACGCTCATCACCGCCGAGGCAAACGCCGTATCCTCGGTGAACTTCAGCTCGCTTATCGCCAGCGTGTAGCCCTTCAGGTTGTTCAGGCCCAGCGGCAGCTCCACCGGCTTCTGCAGGCCGTTGAACTGGCTCACGATCTGCCCCTTCTGCTTCAACCATGCGTCAACGGCAATCACCTTGTCCTTCAGCCAGTTCCAGTTGCCAACGATGTTGATGCCCCACTGCTGCGGATACACGGGCGCGGTGCTGTCCACAACGGCGTAGGCGCTGCCCCTGTACACCTGGCTGTCGGCGTTCACCTTCAGGCCCTGGTACTTCACCGCGATCCGGGTAAGCAGCCAGGGCACGTAGATCTCGCCCTTGCCGGAAAGGTTGCCGGCCGCGCCGGTGGTAACGTCGGTAAGCTTCATCGCGAACCGGCCCATCTTCACCGTATCGTTGTTGGCAAGCGTAAACCCGGCCGCGACCGTATCGGTAATGGTCACCACGCCGGTGCAGTTGCCGCCGCACGGGCTGTTGTTCACCGGCGGCGCCTGGTTGTTCTGCTGGCCGGCCTGCGCGCGGCGCATGTTCGGCCCGTCGTCCACATACAGCACGCCGCCATCGATGCCACCGCCGCCCAGCCGCACATCATCACCACCGCCGGCCGCGCGGCGCTCGCCGGCACCGCCACCGCCGCCACCCGCATCGCGCCGGGCGCCGCCACCGCCATCCACCGCAAGGGTGTCGGTATCACGTCGCACGCCGCCGGCATTGCCACCGCCGGCGTCGCGGCCGGCCTGGTCGCCCAGGCGCACGCCACCCTCGTTGCCGCCCTGGCGCCGGGCGCCTTCCTCCACACGGAACGTAAACGGATCGGCGTAGCCCGATGGCTCGAACACCGGCTGGCCGTTCGATTGGTTCAACGCCTGCACCGTCCAGATATACTCACGCCCGGCAATCGGCAGGGGCAGATCGGCCGGGTACAGCAGTTGCACAACGTCGACTACCTCGCGCTGCAGCACCGGCTGGTTTACGCGGAACGCCTGCATCGGCGTCTGGCCCGGCTGCACCTCCCAGGCCCGCACGATGTACCGCACCGAAAACGGCGGGCGCGGCACAATCGGCGTCCAGCGGAACGTTGGCCGCGCCGGCGCCGTAAGCGATGCCTTGTTGGTTGGCAGCACCAACACCGGCAACTGATAGCTGGTAAGCGTGAACGGCTTGCAGACCTGCTCGCTGAGCGTGCGCCCCGTGTTCGCGGGGTCAACCAGGGTAACACAGAACGAATACGTGCCGGCCGGCAACATCCCGGTTTGCGCGGCGCGCTGCTCGTTGTTGCCGTACACCTTCACATCGTTGAACGGGATCACCTCGTCGGCATACAGCGTTGTTACGCCCGGCCGCGCGGTTATCGGCTTCATCTGGTCCAGCTTGGTTTGCGCCACCAACGTCCCGTTCAGGAAGATGCGCGCGTCGATCTTGGCATCCACCGGCGCGCCCGTGGTATTGGTGATCACCAGGATCACCGTCTCACGGCGCGACGCCCATTCCGAGAGGAACGGGTTCGGGCGGGCCGACACGTTCAGCGAGATGCGCAACTGCTGCGCGCTTGCGGCCGGGGCGGCCAACAGCACCCCCAGCAACAGCGCCGCAACCAGCACGGCACCGGGCCATCGGGTGTGGCCGGGGCGCGGTAAGGCCCGCGCTCGCGATGGCACACCAGCGTGGTGCGCGCTTCGATGTAATGGGGATAGTGTTCTCATGGCTCCGCTAGAAGTTCAGTGTGAGCGAGGCGTTTCCATAGCTTTCGGTGTAGGCGGCCCCCGGCCGCGACGACCCGAAGGCCATATCCGCCAGCGAGTACGAGCTGCCGAAGGCAAGGCGGTCGTTGATGCGCCATGAAAGGCCCACGCGACCGGTAAGCAACACGTCGGCGGTGTAGCCTTCCAACGTGTTCTCCGAGATCCCGACGTTCACCGACGGCGTTACCGTGCCCTCGGCAAGGCGAACCGAACATCCCACCGAGCCGCTGTTGATCACCAGATCGCCAACAGCCAGATGGTTGTTCAACGTGCCGCCGGTTACGTCCACCGTCACGGGCACGTCCTCGAACGAGAGCGCATACGTAAGCAGTATCGAGCGCGTATCGTTGTTGTTCAACGCGCCGTTCACGGTGTTCAAGTCCGTATACGTATCCAGCGCCAGCATCAGCATTATCATGTGGCCCGCGCCCAGCGCGTTGAACGAAACGCTGGGCGTGATGCTGGCCGACTGCGCCACCGATTCAATCTTCAGTGTGTCGTTGTTCTCGGTGTTGCGCAGCCCGAAGTTGGTGTAGCTGGCGCCCAGCGACAGCGCCTCGGTAAGCTGTGTCTGCACCGATGCGCTGGCCAGGATCTGCGTGGTAGTGGCCAGCGCCGTGCTGCCCAGGTTGTTGGTCCGATGCCCGAACGTACCGTTGACCAGCAGGTCGCCATCGAACAGCGTAACACGCGGCGACACGGTGAGCTCCAGCCGGTCCGGCGCAAGCAACGGATACCCCAGCGTCACGAAGCCCGGGCGGATGTACAGCGCCTTGGCGTTCACGCCCCAGGTTTCACGGTTGGCCGCCACCTGCACCGTGGCCGCGTAATCGGCCCGTGTGGAAGTTTTCAGATCGATGAAGGAGCCGGCAACCGGCACCTCGGCCGTGGCCGCGGGCGACTGCTGGTCGCGCGTGTACCCGCTTACGGCGAACTCGCCCTTCAGCGCAACCCCCTCGGCCAGCGGCACCCGCAGGTCCAGCGAGCCCAGCACACCCGCCACGGGAATCGGCATCAGCGGATGGCGCGCGGTGATCGTGTCGGTAATGGATGGTGTTGCCGTATCCGGCACCACAACCACGCTGGATACCAGCCGGTTGATCGATTCGGGATTGTCCTCGGAGCGGATCAGGTTCACGCCCAGATGCACCTCGTCGGTATCCTCACGACCGTAGGCCAGCTTCAGCCCGTAGAAGATCCGCGAGAACGCCCCAAGGGTATTGTGTACCGTATCGGCCTCCACGGCGCGCTGCGTAAGGCCCACCGACGCGGCCACCCGGAACTGGCCGGGGCGCAGGTCCACGCCGGCGCCCACGATCTGCGCGTCGCCGCCGGAAAGCTCGCTGAACGTCTGTGTATGCGTTCCCAGATAGAACTGGGCCCAGCCGATCTTCGGCGAGAAGCTGAGCGCGTTCAGCGGGTTCAGCAGCATCTGCCCGATCGATGGGGCATCCAGCCGGGGCGTGGTTACGTTGGTTTCGCGCGAAGTAAGCGTCAGGCTGAACGGCAACGATATCAGATCGCTGTACGATGCGTTCAGGTTCACCTGCAGCCGCACCAGATTCGGCGGACGCCGCGGCGGCACCGAGCCAGGCGGCGTTGAGGAAAGATCGTACAGATCCACCCCCAGCGAGGCATTGCCGCTGATGCGGGCGCCGCCGGCCGTGCTGTCCTGCGCGGCAACCGGCGTGGCCACCGCCAGAACGGCGGCCATCACCACAAGCGCCATCGGTACGTGTACGAGCTTCATCATCATAGTGGAACACATGGTATGATTCGCTCCTAAAGAACGCCTAAAGCGCCCGTCGGCGAATGCCCGAATCGATTCGCGTGGGCAGGATCAACGGCGCGGATACATGCGCCGGTGTGAAAGAAACCGGAGAAGACGGAACGGAAAGGGGTGCGGGCGGAAGATAGAGCGCCGTGCCGGATGGATCAATATCCAAGCAATCGGGCAGGAGATATTCGTGGATGGCGTCCGCCTAAATTACACGAACATCTCCGGATACAGCGTGTTGATGGAAACCCATCCCCGGGAAAGCATGATGATATGATCGTTCACCGGCATTTCCAGCGCCGCACCCAGCGAAACAAAGCGCCGTGTAAGTTCGATATCCTCATGCGACGGCAGCGGGTTATCCGACGGGTGATTATGCGCCATGATGATCGAGGCGGCACCCAGCATCAATGCGTTGCGGAACACCAGCTTGGCATCCACCATGGCGCCGCCCTGAGCGCCCGAACTGATGACCTTGTAGCCCGACACCTCACCGGAATGTTTGAGCACCAGGATAACGAAATGCTCCTGGTCATCATCCAATCGCTCGAAAATCGCACGCAGGATCTCGCAGGCGTCGTGTGGACACTTGACGATCGCGCGGGCGCAGTCCGTACGATTGACCATCAACCGCTGGTACTTCAGCGATACGGTACGCAACGAGCGCCGGTACACCGTATCCACCGGCGTGAAGTTCATTACGGCGATTTGCGGCCCACGATTCGGCTGTTCCCAGGTGTCGATGTAAAGAAGGTGTTCCATGAAAGTGCCTAGTTCGTGTTGTGATTAGTGTAGTTCTATAACTACACGCAAGATACAACGCATAGTGAGCCAAGGCAAGAAAAATTGTAGTTCTACAACTACAACCACAATGCTACAGGGGCCGGCGCAACAACCAATGAACATTGCGTAACGCAATACGCCTGACTATCTTGGACATATGATCGACATTTCGCACAATTGGACCGCGACGGACATCCGCCAACTTCTGGAGACACATGGATTACATCAACGCGAGCTGGCGCGAATGCTGGGCATCGAACCGATGACGGTGAGCAAGTGGGTAAACGACCGCGTGACCCCGTCGCGTATCACATCGGTAGCGCTGACCTACTTGGCGCTTGACCTTGCTGGCAAACTGAAACTGCGGAAATGATGATGGCAGCCGCCCGACCCCACGAGGTGGCGTTTGACTTTCGGTCGTGACCATTGTATGTTTGCGATGGCTTCCTTAAGGCTCTCAGCCCCCTACCCACTTCCTCCCAAGAACAACACACGTTCCCCCATTCGCAAGTGCCGGCAGCGCCGGTTGCCCCCACACGCTCCCCCTAATCGCGCGCACTCGCGGGCGTGGAGCGTCTTTGGTTGTACCAACAGGTGGCGCCCATGCCCCGGCGCGCGGTGTAACGGTTGTGTTCCCGTTGCACGGCGTCCATTCGTGACTTACGTATGCTCACGGCTACGGCGTACTAGGTTTGTGAAAGTTTTTGGAGAAACTCCGTGAAGTTCTCTCCAACGGTCTCGGCATACTCAAGATCCATGCCCACAAACGGTACAGAAACCACGCTTGGCGGCGATTGCCGCATATCAAATGCAAACGCCTCGCCGGCGCCATCGGAGCCGATCAGCACCAGGCCCGGGGCATATTCATTGACCTCATAACCTTCGTTCATCTCCGCTAATTGTTCGACCTGCCAGAACATTGCATATGCATCGCCGCCAATAGGCCCTTCGCCACCATTCATGGATTGCAGGAACGAGACATAGTCAGCCGGCAATACAGCTGTCAGGGCTTTCTCGGCATTGGAGATTGCACCTTGTGTTGCCGGTGGATTCTTGCCGAACTGATGAAGCAACAAATTCCATTCCGTTGGCATTACGAAAGACTCCTTGGATTTTTTGCAGAATTGACATACCCCACGTTGCCGAGGCAATTAGCCGCGCACTGATGTTACCGCTATATCGCTACCGGTACTTTTCCAGTTTCAGGCTTCGTAGTGTGTGATTTTCCCAAACCGTCAATTGCTCAAGCGCCTGGTGTGCCGATTCATCCAGCAGCGACCGAATCAACATCGCCCGTTGTTGCAGTTCGCGTTGCCACGGAACATCCGGCTTTATCAGTGTCAGCAGTACATCAATGGCACTGTACGCTTCGGCGGCACGGCCTGCCTTGATCAACGAATAGGCATAGGCTTCGTGGACGTGCGGGTTTGGCCTCTCGATTCGTTTGCGAATCTCCGCGATAATGGCTTCTATGTCGGCAAGGGTATGTAGATAACTTGCGACTTCCATGGTAGAACGACGTAAGTCTTCCAGAAAGTTCTGATCAGTCGTTTCCCAAATATCCGTTGTACCATTTCGCAGTCGATCACCAAAAGTGAAGCTTAGATGATTACGTGGGATATACATCGGAAGAAAGAATGCATTGACAAAGAATACATCCTTGCTGAAGCTCGACCCTTCAAAACAGAACCCACGCAACACACTGCCGACAGGGGCAATGAACAGCAAAGCACCTTCCACGGCAAAATCCGGCAGCCCAGGTAGTATGCTTTTCCCAAGTTTGGCGAAGTCTTTTGTTTTCATGATTTGGTTCTGATTCCAATCTCAACGCTGTAGAGGCTTTCTTACACGCTTTCATCAAGTGCCTTTCTCCAAACTTTGGAACCTTTCTTATGGTGGGCTATTCCTGCAAAGAAAGCCTGACTCGCAGCTTCAAGGGAAACATTCCCGGAATCGTCGAGAACAAACTTAGGTCTATGGATGGCAAACCGCTGTCCTTTGCGTTTCGGTTGATACGGGATCATCACCGAGTAGGCACCACTATCGACACCGTAGATCCCTATCTCAACGACAATCGCATCAATTTTTTGATGGGAAATGGTCATATAGCCATCGTACAAGAGAGCGCCGCTATCGTATACGATAACCTGGTCATTCAGCATCTTTTGCCCAGCTACAACAGATGCCTC
>CBHYLN010000006.1:0-73238 GCA_966128725.1 uncultured bacterium
GCCAGATGGCGAGCGTACTTGATGGCGCGGGAAACGGCACGCTGCTGCTTCGCGGTCACGCCGGTTATACGCTTCGGAAGGATCTTCCCCTGATCGTTGATGAAGCGCTGAAGGAGCTTGGTGTCGGTATAATCGACATACTCCACACCCTTCAGCGGGTTGCGCTTGCGGCGCGGGGGATCGTTGCGCTTCTGGCGAAGCTGGCCGTCAGGTCCGCCACGGCCGTTACGCCCGTTGCGGTTGTCGAATGAGTTGCTGCGTCTCATTTACGTTGTATTTCCGTGTTGAAGTTATGCACCTGGTTGAATCCCCCGGGAAAGCCCCAGGGACACGGCCTGATTACTCGGCCTTCTGCTTGGCAGCGCGAATCCCCTTGGACTTCTGGAAGCGCTGGTTGAAGCGATCGATACGACCGGCGGTATCAAGAACCTTCTGGCGGCCGGTGTAGAACGGATGGCACTCGGAACAAATTTCGAGCTTGATGTCGCCAATGGTGGAACGCGTGATGAAGCTTGCGCCACACACGCAGGAAACACGGGCTGGGACATACTTCGGATGGATGCCGTCTTTCATTGCTGTCTCGTCCTGCAAGGAAGTCACTGAAATCGTTACGTCGAACGGACCTGCCGAAACGCAGCCACGGAATGGTTCATCGCGCTGTATGATCCGGAGGCAACAGGCTCATCGAGCACTCACCCCTTAACTGCCTTCTCGACGTCGGCAAGATCCTTCACTTGTACGAAACGCTCGTTGAACTTGTACGAGCCCTTCGGCGAACGCTCCACCATGACCACCTTCACGGAGATCATGTCCGAAACGCCCTTCTTCTTGCTCTTGTCGACGAAGGTCTGTGTCTTTGCCATTTTCCGAACGTAGTTTGCAGTTGATAGATCGCCCGTGGCATCGCCACGCTGCAACAAAAAAGGCGACCGAATGGCAGGTCGCCTTGCTTCGGTCATCCGCACATGGCGGCTTCTACGAGTTGTTGCTGCTGCGTTCGCCCAGGGCGGAAGCCCTGATCGGGTAAACGCGGATCACAAAAGTACGTGATCCGGCGCGTTCGTACAACAGGCACAAACGCCCATGTACTTTGTCACAACTCGCGGTGCCATGGCGCGATGCCTGGCATCGAGGTTGCTTACAGACGCCCCGATGGCGCGTTTCGTGTATCCGGCCGTTGCGCCGCCGTTGAGGCGGCGGCCGTCGCAGCGACTGCAACCGCAGCAGCCTGCAGCAGGCCCGAAACGCAACGTGCGCCGCGGGGGCGCACGTTTGGTACAGGAGGCGGGGGTCGAACCCGCACGGGTTTTGAAGCCCACTGGATTTTGAGTCCAGCGCGTCTGCCAATTCCGCCACTCCTGCATGTCCCATCCGGCAAACGCGGACGGGATCACGAATTGGGATCGCAATGTTACGCGTTGGCGCGCGACTGTGCAAGAGTCGCGCGCGCATTTTTACGCCTCGGCGTCACCGTTTTCTTCGCCTCCCTCATCACCGTCCGTACCGTCGGTGGGCACCGAGGCCACGCCCGTGATGCGGTCGCCATCGTTCAGCTTGATCAGCCGCACGCCCTGCGTGTTCCGGCCAAGCACACGGATATCGGCAACATGCTGGCGAATCACCATGCCCTGCTCGGTCATCACCACGATATCGTCGGCATCGCCCACTTCCTTCATGGCGACCACGTTGCCCACCTTCTCGGTGATGTTCATCAGGATCACGCCCTTGCCGCCACGCTTGGTAAGCCGGAAGTCGTTCACCTGGCTGCGCTTGCCGTAACCGTTTTCGCTGACGATCAGCAGGTTGGAATCCGGACGCTTCACCGCGACCATCTCGATCACCTGGTCGCCATCGGCAAGGGTTACGCCACGCACACCGGTGGCGCCGCGGCCCATGTCGCGCACGTCCGACTCGCGGAAGCGCACCGCCATGCCGGCGCGTGTGCCGATCACGATGTCGTTGTCGCCGTCGGTAAGGCGCGTGGCAACAAGGCTGTCGCCATCGTTCAGGTTGATGGCGATGATCCCGTTGGAGCGGATGTTCGAGAAGTCGCGGATCAGCGTCTTCTTCACCACACCCTGCGCGGTAACCATGATCAGCGATTCGTCGGTGGAGAAATCCTTCACCGAGATGATCGCCGTCACCGTTTCATCCTTCTCCTTCGGCAGCAGGTTCGCCAGCGAGCGTCCCTTCGAGGCGCGGCCGGCCTCCGGGATCTCGTAGATCTTCATCCGGAAGCACCGCCCGCGATCGGTGAAGAACACCAGATAGTGGTGCGTTGACCCCACGAACAGATGTTCGATGAAATCGTCCTCGCGGGTCTGCATGCCGGTTACGCCCTTGCCGCCACGATGCTGGCGACGGTAGCCGGAAACCGGGAAACGCTTGATGAATCCACCATGCGAGATCGTGACCACCATGTCCTCCTGGGCGATCAACTCCTCCATGGTGAAATCCTTGTAGTCGTAGATGATCTCCGTGCGCCGGGCATCACCGTACTTGGACTTCAGCTCCAGAAGCTCGTCGCGAATGATCCGCATCTGCAGATCCTTCGAGGCCAGGATCGAACGCAGGCGCTCGATAAGCTCGATCGTCTCGCGATACTCCTGCATGATCTTGTCGCGCTCCAGGCCGGTAAGGCGCTGCAGCCGCATGTCCAGAATCGCCTTGGCCTGGATCTCCGACAACCCGAACCGCGCCATCAGGTTGGTGCGGGCATTCTCGGCATCGCGCGACTTCTTGATGATCTCGATCACCTCGTCGATGTTGTCGAGCGCGATGATGTAGCCTTCCAGGATGTGGGCACGCCGCTCGGCCGCGTCGAGATCGAACTGCGTGCGCCGCACCACAACCTCGTTGCGGTGCTTCAGGAATTGCTCCATGATGTCGCGCAGCGTCAGGATCTTCGGCCGCCCTTCCACCAGCGCCAGCATGATCACGCCGAAGGTCTGCTGCAACTGCGTGTGCTTGTACAGGTTGTTCATCACAACCTCGGGCGTGGCGTCGCGCTTCAGCTCGATCACCACGCGCAGGCCGTCGCGGTCGGACTCATCGCGAACGTTCGAGATGTCCTCCAGCTTCTTCTCGCGCACCAGATCGGCGATCTTCTCGATCAACGACGCCTTGTTCACCTGGTACGGCAGCTCGTTGACCACCAGTTGCTCGCGCCCGGACTTCATCACCTCGGTGCTCACACGCGCGCGCATCACGATCCGGCCCCGGCCGGTGCGGAATGCGTCGGCAACGCCGTCGTAGCCGTAGATGATGCCGCCGGTCGGGAAATCCGGCGCCTTCACGAACTTCATCAGCTCTTCCACCGTCACGTTCGGCTCGTCGATCATCGCGATCAGGCCGTCGACCACCTCGCCCAGGTTGTGCGGCGGGATGTTCGTGGCCATGCCAACGGCGATGCCCGAGCTGCCGTTGACCAGCAGGTTCGGGAAGTTCGCCGGCAATACCGAGGGCTGCTGCAGCGAGTCATCGAAGTTGGGGACGAAGTCCACCGTGTTCTTATCGATGTCGCGCAACATCTCGTTGGCGATCGTGGTAAGGCGCGCCTCCGTGTAGCGCATGGCCGCCGGCGGGTCGCCGTCCACCGAACCGAAGTTGCCCTGCCCGTCAACCAGCATGTGGCGCATGGAGAACTCCTGCGCCATGCGGACCAACGTGTCGTAGATCGCCGAATCGCCGTGCGGATGGTACTTACCCATCGTTTCGCCCACGATACGGGCGGACTTCTTGTACGGCCGGTTCGGGGCCAGACCCAGCTCCGACATCGAGTACAATACGCGCCGGTGCACCGGCTTCAGCCCGTCGCGCACATCCGGGAGCGCGCGCGAGACGATCACCGACATCGAGTAATCCAGATACGACGAGCGCATCTCATCCTCGAGCGAGACGGGAATCAAACGTTCGGGAGTTGTAGCCATGAAGGAAGAGCGTGAAAGAGTCGATCGAACGAAGGCCGTGAAAGGTCAGCACTGCAAGGAGTGCGGATACGGCTGAAAGCCAGCAAAGATACGGATTTCGGGGGATTCGGGAAAGGATTGCGTGAGGTGGAATGTCTCAGATTGAATCGGGTTTCCGGAGCGGAAAACGGTGATTGGGGGCACTTGGCGAAGCCTGGGCGGAAGACGAATTGGCGGCGCTCTAACAGCAGCGTTGATCGGCATACGACCTCGCCGCGGTGCCTTCCAGGGCACACTTCATCGCCACGTTTTAAACACTGTTACGCCCGTATCGTGCGGATGTAAACCGGTGCATGCGGAACTATCTCGCCTGGCCCGAAACAGTGGCCGAGGCCACAAGGTTGACTGCAATCGCAACGTCCGGCTCCTCCGGAGGTTCGGCCTGGGTTGTCTGCTTCACCAGCACGTACCCGGTACCCAACAGCTTCCATGCACGCCACTCATGAATCGTGCCGCCCGATCCGCTGCCGATCTCCCGAACGTCTACATAAACGTCCTCACCCGCCACATTCCTGCGCGACCACTCACCACCCGGTTGCCGGCTGCCAGCAACATATGTCAGGCTCAACATGGTCGGGCTTCGTGCGGAGACCTCGTTGCGGGGTACCAACTCGAACCCATCGGGCGAGTTCGTGACAACAAACCCTTCCGGAAGCACCATTGTCAGCCCGTTGGGGTGATGGATCAAGCGTCCGCTGGGTGCTGGATCGTGGGCGCATGCACCAAGAACGAACAACAGGAAGCAGAGGGTTCGTACAGATGGGATCATGGGAAGACGCCTACAGTGCATCGAAGGCTCAGCAGCCACGACCGCACCAGGCTAGGGAGCATTTTCAGTGGCATAACGGAGGAAGGCACCGTAGTCCGAATACGCTACCTCCCCTGGATTGGCATCCCCGAACTCGGGATACATCAGAACAACCGCTCCGTAACCTTCGCCATTCCCACAGTCCAGACAGTATAATCCTCCCAAGCCGTCAACGCCCACAACAACGAACTGATTGGGCAACCCATCCTTACGTTCATTGATCGTGTACCAAATCGCATCCGGTACGGATGAGTTGTCGAAATCCGTACCAACAACTCCATAGAGGTCGATGCCAGCAAACCCTCCGGCCCCGAACTCCAATAAGAACCGTCGATATGCCGGTGGGAAGCGCAGCCCAAGCCGTTCCTCCGCACGGTTAACGAGCTCCGAGCTTCGAGGACCAACCAGCATTGCCTCATCCGGATTGTCCTTGATCCGCGCTGCCGCGCGATCGTAATCCGACTCAGCCATTACTACCTCGTTCAAGTGGACCAGTGAAACACATGACCACTTGCACCAACGCGAACCGTTTCAGGATCGGTAGCGAGACGCTATCCCAATCAGATATTGTATCAGGCCGTGCTCGTCCGGCCAATCGAGAATGAAGCGCGGGAACCCCGGATCGAACTGTTCCACGTCGAGCATCTCGGCCATTACCGTCAGTTCCTGCCGCACATTCTCAAGCACGGGAACGGAAAGATCTTCGTCCTGGCCGCGTTTATGCCGAGCTATTGCAAGCTCGACTCTCTCGATCGCCTGAAGGCAGAGCTGGTGAATCAGTGTTTGCTCGGGTGTCATCGGCTCAATCGGCAGCGTGGTGTTGTCAAACGCGGCGGCAAATGCTAGGTCCCGTCAGTAGCATGCCACGCCGGAGAGTACAATAGAAACAAACAGCCCCGACGCTTCACCGCGCATGCGCGGCAAGGCAGCCGGGGCTGGATTTTGATTACATGCGTACGATCAGGCGCCGAGCTCGGCGGCGGCGGCCAGATTGGCCTGGTTGCCGGTCAGCCCGCCGGCCATCGCCACGATCTCGTTGTCGTAGTGGTCGGCCACGGCGGCAACGGTAAGCACGGTGGCCTCGAACTCGCGCCGCGAGAGATCGTTGCCGGGGAGCGTCTGCGAATAGACGATCGTGTCATCGAACAGAAGCCCGAGCGCACCGAAGTGCAGCTCAACGTTCTTCTGCAGCAGCCACTTCATAAGCTCCGGCGTCACGTTGGCGCCGGTTACAAGCTGGCTGGTGAACTCCACGGCGCAGTCATCCTGATGCCAGGAGCGGACGATGATCGAGATCGTTGCCGAACCCTGCTGCACGATATACGAGGAGTCCTCGAACTCGATGAAGTCAGGATAGATATCGTTCAGATACCCGCGGACTCGCGCGCGGGTTTCATCTACAAGTTGCTGGTTCACTTCCATCAACGATTAAAGTTTCAGGTGTCGGTTACTAACGTCGAACGGGGCGCAGGCGCGGCACGCCTGCACATCAAGCAATTACTGGCTTGCGGCCGGGAGCGAGCCAGCCGGGCTGGAGCCCGCGCCAAGCTGCGCCTTCAGCGCGGCCAGTTCGGCATCGGCATCACTGCCGGCCGAAAGCTGCTTGAACTGATCTTCCAACGACGTGTTTTCGCCCGCAAGCTGCGCGAAGGCGTCGGCCTCGGCCTCCTGCTTCTCGACCTTCTGTTCCAGCTTGTCGAACTTGGAGAATGCGTCGCTGCCGACACCGGCAAACGACTGCGCGATCTGCTTCTTGGCCTTGGCCGCCTGGGCACGCGCAATCAGCGTGTTCTGGCGCATGCGGGCCTCATCCAGCTTGGCCTTGATCTGGTCCAGCTGGCCACGAAGCGCGGTGGATGTTGTACGAGCCTCGCCCAGCATCCGCTCCAGATCGCCAACGTTCTTCTGGATGGTGTTCTTGCGCTCCAGCGCCGCCTTGGCAAGATCATCACGCCCCGCGCTTACCGCCTGGATCGCCTTCTTCTGCCACTCGTCTGTCTCGGCGGTCTGCTTGTTGTACTGGCGCTCCAGCATCTTCTCGTTGGCAATGGCGCTGCCAACGGCGATGGTCGCCTTGTTAACCGCCTCCTCCATCTCCAGCACCATCTGCTTGATCATCTTCTCCGGATCTTCAGCCCGGTCAAGGAGATCGTTGATGTTGGCCTTCATGATGTCGGCCATGCGTCCGAAGATACTCATGTTCCTTTCCTTCGATTATGTGTTGATCCAACGGTATATCACAACTGAACCGATCGCCGGGCGAACGCCCGCCCTCGCATCGCGAGGCTGCATCCCCACACTGTGTTCAACCTTCGGGTACCGGCGCAAGTTCCACCAGTGGGGCCCCTTTCTCAACCGCCGTCCCCCCTCGAGCAATCAGTCTCTTGACAAGCAAACGAGCCGGTGACTTGATCTCGTTTTCCATCTTCATCGCCTCGAGAATGCAGAGCGATGTGCCACGCTCCACAATGTCCCCTTCGCTCACCACCATGGCCTTCAACAGGCCCGGCATGGGCGCCGAGATGATCTGCCCGCCGCCGCCCGCGGCACGCGTGTTCTTGCGCAGGGCAAGCAAACGCTCGTCGCGCGGGGTAACCAGGCGGACACGAACTGCCTCACCCTTCACGTACACCACATAATCGTGCTCATCATCCCCCTCCTGTACGTAGATCGGGATCGCCTCGCCATCGGCGGTGCGTCCGTTGAAGCTGCGAAGCCGCGCTCCATCCTCAACAACAGGCGCGCTGTTGGTGTCGAGGAATTGAACGTGGTGTTCGGAGACAACGGCTGCAAGTTTCAAATCACCTGCTTCAACGCTGTAGGAATTGGTAGCATCGCTCATGAATCTAACATAGAGATTCTGCGTCGGTCGGACAACGGGCTGCGTAATTGCACCACGGCAGCATCGCGCCGCATCCGGGCAATCAGGCCGTCTGTCGCATCTTGATACCAACATTTCGTGCAAAAGGCTCGTCGGTACGGTAATGCGGCGGGGCACAACACGTGGAACCAACGATCATGAAGACGCACGAGAACATAGCAGGAAACGAGTCGGACGACCCCGACGAACGTAGCCGATTGACCTTGCGAGACCACCTGGCACGGCTGCGCAGGCCTTCGCGGCACGCGGCCGACATGCCCACCAGCACGGCCGGCGCCGCGCGCACGCATCACGGCGACCGCGGGCCGCTGTCGCCGGACCACGACGCACACGAGCAAACCACAACCGAACAAACGGTACCCGCTCCGCCGCACGAAGCGCGCGCCGCCAGTCGCAATTCGCTTATCGAAGGGCCGATAGCGCCAACCCTGTGGCGCCTGGCGGTACCATTGGCATTCGGATTCGTGATCAACGCGGTGTACTCGTGGATCAACATGTACTTCGTTTCGGGCCTGGGCGACGAGGCAATCGCCGCCATCGGGTTCTGCGACCAGATCAACCTCGTCATCTTCACGGTCGGCAGCGGGTTCGGCATCGGCACGGGCATCATCGTTGCACGGCGCGTTGGCGAGCGGCGATTCAAGGAAGCCTCGTTCATCGCAACGCAGGCCTTCTCCTTCATGGCCGTGTATGCCACGCTGGCCGCGGTGGTTCTGCATTTCCTGATCCCGTACGCATTCGAGCTTCTCCAGTTGAAGGGCGCCGTGCTTCAGAACGCGACGCTGTACATGACAACGTTGATCTTCGGATTCCCGGCGATCCTGCTGGTGTTCCAGGCCAACGCGTCGATACGGTCCACGGGCAACACCGTGTTCCCGATGACCGTAGCCATCACCAGCGCGGTGATCAACGCCGTACTGGATCCCCTGCTGATCTATGGCCTGGCCGGCATGCCGCGCCTGGGACTTCAGGGTGCCGCGATCGCCACGGCAACAGCGCAGTGGGTAAGCGCCCTGATTGCCACATACGCGCTGTACAGTGGCCGGCTGAACTTCCGGTTGTACCGCCCCACGTTGCGATTCCAGTGGGATATCATCCGAAGCATCTTCAGGCTGGGCATCCCCGCCTCGCTGCAAACGCTCGCGGTGAGCGTTTCGCGCGTGGTGGTGATTTCGCTGGCGAACATGTTCGGCACCGCGGCGGTTGCCGCCTATACCATCGGCCTGCGCGTGGATGTGCTTGTGATGATGCCGATCTTCGCAACGGGAATCGCCATCGAAACGCTGGTGAGCCAGAATCTGGGCGCCCGACGGTTCGACCGCGTGCAGCAGTTCCGATCCACGGCAATTCGCCAGCTCTGCGGCGTGATCGCCGCGATGGGGGTAGCCATCTACTTCCTTGCCGGCCCAATCGCCGGGCTGTTCACCAGCGATGCCGGCGTCACGGCGCTCACGGTGCGCTACCTGCACATCGCGGTGTTCGGATACCTGTTCTTCGTGGTGGGGCACACCGCGACCCGGGCACTTTCCGGCGCGGGCCATCCGTTGCGCGCTCTGGCAATCACGTGTATCGTGCTGTTCGCGGTACAGATACCGTTGGTGTACGGATTCGCGCAGTGGTCCGACATGTCGGCCGTGGGAGTTTTTATCGGCATCACCGCCAGCATGCTGGTGTTTGCGCTGGCCGGCACGTACGCGGTGCGTGGGAAGGCGTGGATGATGAAGACGGTATAACGCGAACCGACCGTCCGGCGACACCGGAACTACATGAGGGCGAGCAACCGAACAGGTGGCTCGCCCTTTCTGTTGTGTGTCCGTTGCGTGTCCACCATTGACTGTGTATCGGTGATCGGCCTTGCACCGGGCAGTTGTCCGCTGGTGATTTCGTGTGCGGTCAGGTATCGGGCGGGGCCATCCCATGTGCCTCGAAATCCCGTGGCTCGTTCATGTTGCACAGTTGCGCGGCGATGTGCGGCGGAACAACGATCCGTGCCACGCGTGCCACGGCCAACAGTTCGCGCACGGCAAAACGCTCCTGGCTGATGTGTTCCTCAATCGACCGACGGCAGCCGGCGCGATACAGCCCGAACAACGGTTCCGGCTGGCCGGCATTGATTGCGATTACCGCCTGAAGTGTTGGCTCGGCCGCAATCGCCGCCACGGACTGACGGTGCAACCAGGCAACGGCCTCGGCCCGCAGCAGCGGCATGTCGCACGCAAGCGCCAGAACGTCCGCACCGTCCGCCGCGGCCAGCGCGGTCACGATGCCACCAAGCGGACCGGCACCAGGATGGCGGTCATCCACAAAGCGCACATCATCCAATCGCCACCATGTGGGCCGCCGCCGCCCAACCACAAGTACCGGCAATGCCGCGCCCACGGCGGCGGATACGACGCGCTCAAGCATGGGCATGCCGTCGACCACAATCGCGGCCTTGTCGCGCCCCATGCGCCGGCTGCCGCCGCCCGCCATCACCGCCACGATAACGCCGTTGCTCATGTTGCCATCCGGTTTGGGAATTTCATCATGTGCGGCCCAAAGTATCGCGCTGCCCGGGTGCGGCAAAATCAAACGGCGTGCGGGTCACCTTTCGCTTGCGATACAACGAATGCACGCTATTTTGCGCGCCATGTTCCAAGCCAGGCCCACCGATGCGCATCAGCCGCGACGCGTGTGCACAACCCCCTGCAACCCAATTGATCGGCACCCCGGATGATTGTGTACCTGATGCGCCACGGCATTGCCGAGGACAGTTCGGCCACCGGCCGCGATGCCGACCGCGCATTGACGCGCGAAGGAACGCTGCGCACGGCAATGGTTGCGCGCGGGATGGCCCGAGTCTGCGGCTCGTTCGACAGGATTGTTGCCAGCACGTATACGCGCGCGATCCAGACAGCGGAGATCGTGGCACGCGCAAGCACCTATCAGGGCACGCTGGAAACCGACGCACGGCTTGTTCCGTTCGCGCGGTTCGAGGACGCCGCCGCGCTGATTGCCGAGAACAGCGACGTAGAACATCTGCTGCTGGTTGGCCACGAGCCAAGCATGAGCGCCTTCATCGGCGGACTGGCCGCGCACGGCGGGCTGGCCATTCAGGTAAAGAAGGCATCGATAACCGCCATCGAACTATCGCGATTGCGCCCATCGCCAGCGGGCACGTTGCTGTGGTCGGTAACGCCCGCGGTTGTTGAACAGTTGGGGCGATAGGCACACCCGCGTTCGCAGCAGGCCACCACGGCCCGCGAACAACCAATCCACAAGCCGGCGCCGCCGGTGATCACGTTCGCACAATCAACCGATCTGAACCGTGAAGCAAACCGAGACCCACACAACCGGCGCCGATTCACGACGCCTTAGTGCCGGCCTTCTGCCATCGCTGGGGCTGTTCACAACAACGATGATCGTTGTTGGGGCGGTAATCGGCTCGGGCATCTTCAAGAAACCCGGCGTGATGGCGGGCGACCTTATCGGCCACGGTGTCGGCTCGCCGGAGTTGCTGCTGGGCGTGTGGGCGCTGGCCGGCATCATCACGCTGTTCGGGGCGCTCACCAACGCCGAAATCGCCGGCATGATCCCGGAAACCGGCGGCCAGTACATCTACTTCGACAGGATGTACGGCCCGTTCTCGGGCTACATCTACGGGTGGTCGGTGTTTTCGGTGATTCAGACCGGATCGATTGCAAGCATCGCGTACGTGTTTGCCGACTACTTCACCAAGTTCGTCGAGCTACCGCACCTGTCGGCCGCGGCCGAGGCATTCTCCATCCATCTCCCATTCATCGGCGATATCACCCCGCTTGCAAACATCGGCGTGAAGGGTGTTGCCGCGGCGTTGATCATCGTGCTTACAGCGATCAACTATCTGGGCGTACGCTTCGGCGGCGTGGTGCAGAATGTGTTTACCGTTTCAAAGGTCGTGGCGATAATGGCGCTGGTTGCGCTGGCGTTCGTGCTTCCGGAGATCGGATCGGTTGCAAACATCACAACCGCCAGCGCCGCGCCGGCAACCACCGGCTCCGGCACAACGGACACCGGCGCCCTGGCCATAGCGCTTGCGATCGCGGCCGCACTGCAGGGGGCATTCTGGGCCTACGACGGCTGGAACAATGTCACGTACATCGCCGGCGAGGTGATCCGGCCACAGCGAAACATCCCGCGCGCGCTGATATTCGGCATGGCGATCATCATCACCGTATACCTGCTGGTGAACCTGGCGTATTGTTACGTGCTGCCGATCGACGAGATGGCGAAGTCGAGCCTTGTGGCGTCGGACGTAGCCGAGAAGTTCTTCTCGGGCGGCGGCAAGTGGATCGCCGCAGCGGTGCTGATCTCCACGTTCGGCACAACCAACGGCACCATCCTGGCCAGCGCCCGCGTGTATTTCTCGATGGCGCGCCGCAACGTGTTCCCGCGCTTCCTGGGCAACGCCCACCCGCGCTATCACACGCCGGCCTCGTCGCTGATGGTGCAATGTGTCTGGAGCGTGGTGCTGTTGTTCAGCGGCACGTTCGATACCCTTACCGACACGCTGATCTTCGTAAGCTGGATGTATTACGCCGCCGGCGCGTACGGCGTGTTCGTGCTTCGCCGCAAGGAGCCCGATGCGCCCCGGCCGTATCGCGTGCCGGGTTATCCGGTGGTGCCGGCATTGTTCGTCGTGTTCGCGGTGGTATATCTGGTGCTCACGGTCTACAACGACATCGCCGCCTATCAGGATGCGGTTGCGGCAGGCAAACCGGCGATCATCAACTCCGCGTTCGGCCTGTTCCTTGTGGCGCTGGGCATCCCGCTCTACTTCTATTACCGGGCCAAGGGTCGCCGCGCCGATCCGCTTCCGGCGATCAAGGAATGACGCGCCGACGTCGCGAATGCCCGGGCCGCGCAGAAGCGGATCACCGGAGCAACCGCTTATCGCCGGCGCGGTAACAGGAAGGATCACACTGGCCGTCACGATGACATTCGTGCGCGGCCGTGCGCCTCGGCGCAGCCATCCGGAACTGTTCGCGACGATCGCACCGGAAGGCATACGGTATCAGCACGGAACAACAGGCATCGTGCATCGCGATCGCCAGCCTGTCAGGCCCGTGAGTCAGGCCCTTGAGTCAGGCCCCCGGGCAGCGCAGTACCGCGCCGAAGAACGCATCGGTGCCGTGGACATGCGGATAACAGCGGAAGAAGCCCTCGGCGGTGCGCACCTCGGCGGGCACGTTGCGCGGGTCGATCGCCCAGCCGGGGTTATCCGCCAGGAATCGCGCAACCTGATCCTCGTTTTCCTGGCGAAGCACCGAACACGTGGCGTACAGCAACAGCCCGCCCGGCTTTACCAGCCTGGCATATTCGTCGACGATTGCGGCCTGCTGCACCACCAGCCGATCCAGCATCTCCGGATCGAGCGTCAGCCATGCGCCCGGGTTGCGCCTGATTACCCCGGCCCCCGTGCACGGCGCATCCACCAGCACCGCATCGAACGTACCAGCCAGCGTATCGCGCAACTCCTGATATCGCTCGTGCCCCATCACGCGAACGTTCTGGGCGCCGCTGCGCCGCAGTCGCGGCTTGATCTCGGCCAGACGGCGCTCGTTCACATCGTGCGCGGTAACCGATCCGCGACCGCGCATGATTGCCGCCAGATGCAGGGTTTTACCGCCCGCGCCGGCACAGGCGTCGAACACCGACCAGTTTGGATGCGGATCCAGCACAACCGAAAGCAACTGGCTGCCTTCATCCTGAAGCTCGAACCAGCCATCCTTGAACTCGGCGATCGCGTTGGCGTTCATGCGCCGCGCAAGGATCAGCGCGTCCGGCGCCAGAACGCCCGGTTCGGCCGCTATGCCGCGCTGGGCAAGGGCTTCGGCCAGCCGCTCGCGTGTGGTGCGAAGCGTGTTGGCGCGCAGCGCAATCGGCGCCTGCCGCCCCAACGATCCCAGCAACGCCCCGCCGTTGCTCTCCCCCATCTGCTGAAGCACCATCGCGGCGAACCATACCGGCACCGAGTTCCGCATCGCCGTACGCTCCGGCTCCTCAAGGGCTTCAAGGCGTTCCTCACGTTCGGCCAGCAGCGCCCGGATGCGTTCAACGTCCCTGCGCTCAAGCTCCAACGCCCGCATCGCGGCCTCGGTTTCGCCCGTGGGCTCGCCGGCCTGCAACAGCCGTGCGGCCAGCAGCAGCGCGGCCTCGTGGGCGGGCGCAAGGCCATCAAGGCCCAGCAGCCAGCGCAGCGCGATCACCCCGCGCAGCACGGCGTACACCGTTTCGGCGATATAGCCGCGATCGTGCGAGCCAAGGTATCGGCGAGCGGCAAAGAACCGAGCGATCTGGGCATCGGCCGGGATTCTGGGCGCGGCCAGCACCGCCGCCAACAGTTCGTGGCAGTGCCCAAGGCGGAACGGCGTTGGGCCTGCGGCCGGGCGTGCAGGCCTTGGCGAGGAGGAGTCACGGTTCGGATGCTGCATATTGTGAGGATACCTTGCGGAGAATATCAGCGGCGCTCCGCACGGATCATGGAAGCCTTGGCCGTGACGGTGATGGGTGAAAATGCATTCGCGACCAGCCTGTGCCACCCTACAATGCCGATCATCGCGGCATTGTCGGTTCCGTAGATTGGCCGCACCGTATGGAACGCCATGCCGCGCCGTTCGCACTCGGCGCTCATCACCGCGCGAAGCCGCGAGTTCGCGGCAACCCCGCCAACCACGGCAACGCGAGCAATGCCCAGGCGCTCGGCCACGCGAAGCGTTTTGGTGACCAGCGTGGCAACGATCGCTTCCTGATACGAGGCGCATACATCCGGCAGGGCGCTCTCCCCCGGCGGAAGCCCGCCGAAGTTGTCGCGCAGGAAGTAACGGAGCGAAGTCTTCAGACCACTGAAGCTGAAATCATCCTCCGAATTCCTGAGCAGGCCACGCGGGAAATCGTAGGCCTTGGGATTGCCACCGGCGGCAATCCGGTCGATTGCCGGCCCGCCGGGATATCCCAGCCCCAGCAGCTTGGCGCCCTTGTCGAATGCCTCGCCGGCGGCGTCGTCGCGCGTGGCACCAAGCAGCGTGTACTGCCCGATCCCGTCCACCTGATACAGCAGCGTGTGGCCGCCGGAAACAACAAGGCCGATGTACGGGAATGGCGTCTCCGGGTGCTCGATCAGCACCGATAACAGATGCGCCTCGATGTGATGCACGGCGATCATCGGAATTCCCAACGCCACGCTGATGCCCTTGGCGGCGTTCAAACCAACCAGCAACGACCCCACCAGACCGGGCTCGGAGGTAACCGCAACGGCCTCAAGGTGGCCGAAGGTAATCCCGGCCTGTTCAAGCGCCGCGCCAACCACCGGCGCAACGGACGACAGGTGCGCGCGCGAAGCAAGCTCCGGCACAACCCCCCCCCAGGCGCGGTGGTCGGTTTGTGAGGAAATGATCAGCGACGCGACCTCACCGTTGCAGATAACGGATGCCGACGTCTCGTCGCAGGAGGATTCTATGGCCAACAGGTATCGTGACATAAGCGAGGCACAAGATACGAGGCCGGATGAAAGGAGCGACGATGGGGGCGTCGATCGATCATGCGGCGGGCGCCGCCAGGACGTATATTGAGCAATTCATCGGACCTTCAAAGTACACGCGTGACATCTTTTTCCGTCGGACTCGCGGCGAGCCTCTGGATCGTGTTGCTGGTGATCGCGGCAGGTTTCGCGTTCGCCGTGTATACGTATCGCACAACCGCCCCGGCTGTGGCGCCGGCGCGGCGCTGGACGCTTATCACACTGCGCACGCTTGGGCTGGCACTGTTGCTGCTTACACTGTTCGAGCCGGTGCTCAGCTTGCTGAACATCAACGCCGAACCGCCGGTTGTGGTGGTAGCGGTGGACAACTCGCGCAGCATGACGCTTGGCGGCCAGGACTCCTCGCGTATTGCCGAGGCGTGGGCAATTGCCCGGAGGCTGGAAGGCTCGAAACTTGGGGCAACCGCACGGTTTGTGGTTGTCGCCGATTCGGTGCGCCCGCTAGGCCATCCCCTTGCGCGCGCGGCCTTCAACGCCAACGGGCCGGAGTCGCGGCTGGAAGCGGTATTTGCCTCGGCGGCGGATTCGCTTCGGCTGCACAATGTGCGCGCGGTGGTGATGCTGAGCGACGGGCGCTACAACGTTGGGGCCAACCCGCTGCAATCGGCCGAGGGGCTTGGCATGCCGGTGTTCACCGTTGGGCTGGGCGATTCGGTGCCGCCGCGCGACCTTGTGGTGGATGAGCTGTTCACCAACGAGATCGCGTACGTGGGCAGCGAGCTGCCGGTGGAGGTTCGCGCGAAGTCCACCGGATTCGATAACGGCACGGCAACCATCACGCTTCGCGACGATAACCGCGTTGTTGGCACACAGTCCGTAACGCTTGCGCCGGGCAGCAACGAATACACCGCGAGCTTTACGTACACGCCCCGGGCCGAAGGGATCGCCAAGCTCCGCGCCGAGATTTCGCCGCGCCCCGGCGAGCTTACCGACCGCAACAACGCCCGCATCACGTACGTGCGCGTGAAATCGAACAAGCGCCGGTATGTGCTGATTGCGGGCAGCCCAAGCCCCGACGTGGCCTTTATTCGCCGCCTGCTGAGCAACGAGCCCAACGTGGAGGTGCGCACGTTCATCGGGCGCACCGGCGCGGACTTCATCGAAGGCAAGCCCGATGCGCGCGCATTCGCCGACGCCGAGGCCGTGGTGTTGATCGATTATCCAACCACGGGCGCATCAGCCGAAACGGTAAACCTGATCCGCACAAGCGTACGGGCGGGCAATCTGCCACTGTTTGTGGTGCTCGGAGCAAACACCGATGCCGCGCGTCTGAAGGAGCTGGAGGAGCTTCTGCCGGTAACCGTGGGCGCAAGCCGGCGCGATGAGATGCAGGTAAGCGCGGAGATCACCGAAAACGGGCGAGCCAATCCCGTTACCCGCATCCGGCACCCCGAGGCGTGGGCGCAGATGCCGCCCATTTATCGCACCGAGACCACGTTGCGCGCAAAGCCGGAATCGGAGGTGCTGGCACGGGCGCGGCTTGGGGGAGCGCTGTTGGATGAGCCGCTTATCGTATCGCGGCGCCTTGGCCGCAGCCGGTCGCTGATTGTCACCGGGTACGGCATCTATCGCTGGCAACTGCTGGGCGAAGGGCCTGCAGCGGCTCGCGGCGCCGAGCCGGGCGGCGTTCTGGAGGATTTCGTGGCCAACTCGGTACGGTGGCTGGCCGTTGCCGACGAGCAGAAGCAGGTGCGCATCGCGGCCAGCAAGCAGTTGTACAGCCTGGGTGAGGCAGTCCGGATCCAGGCACAGGTCTACAACGAAAGTTTCGAGCCGGTGAACGACGCCGAGGTAACCGTTGCGATCAAAGGCCCGGCACGCACGGTGAACCTGGTGCTTGCCGCAATCGGCAACGGGCGCTACGAGGCAACGGTCAGCGGCCTGGGCGCCGGCGACTACAGCTTCACCGGCCGCGCGGTGTCCGGCGGCCGCGAGCTGGGGCGCGATGGCGGGCGTTTCGCGATCGACGAGGTGGGCATCGAGTTCCAGGAACCTTCGATGAATGCCGAACTGCTTCGCGAGCTTGCATCGCGAACCGGCGGAAAATTCTATACTGCGCGTACCAGCAATACGTTGGTGGATGATATCGTCAACCACAAGGGCTTTTCGCCGCGTTCGGTGGAATCCCGCAATGACCTTCCACTTCGGCACCTGCCGTGGCTGCTTGCAGCAGCGCTGGCGGCGTTCTCGGTGGAATGGTTCATCCGGAAACGCTCCGGTATGTTATAATAGGCGCGTGGCTGCGGCCACGAACACCGTTACCGACTGATTGAATACAGGAATGGCGAAGAACGATTCCGGGCCTACGCCGATGTCGAACTCAATTCTGGAAGAAGCGCAACGCTACATGCGAATGGCCTATGCCTCGCAGATGAACGGCGACCTGGCCGAGGCGATTGCGCTGTACAAGAAATCGATCGATCTGCACCCAACCGCCGAGGCACACACGTACCTCGGCTGGACCTATAGTTTCCGAGGAGATCTGGACGCGGCGATTGCCGAGTGCAAAACGGCGATCGGCATCGATCCGGATTTCGGCAACCCATACAACGATATCGGGGCGTACCTGATTCGTCAGGGGAAGTTCGAGGAAGCGATCCCGTGGCTGGAGATGGCATGCGAGGCCGAGCGCTACGACGCGCGCTACTTCGCCTATTTCAATCTCGGCCGTGTGTTCGAGCGCCTGGGCGACATCCACGGCGCCCTGGCGGCTTACCGCAACGCGGCAAGGATCGACACCAACTACAAACCTGCGGTGCAGGCGGTTGAGCGCATCGTTGCCTGGATGAACTAACCAATCGTGGCCGAAAATGTCGTTGTTCAGCACGAAACCCGAACTGCCGAAGGAGAATTCCTACGGGCTCCCGAAGCTCCCAACCGGCCAGCTCTACACCGAGAAGTTCCCGGTGCTTACCTACGGCCCCGTGCCCATTGTTGAGCTGGAGACCTGGCAGTTCGAGATTTCCGGGCTGGTAAGCCCACGGCGTACGTGGTCGTGGGAGCAGTTCATGGCACTGCCGCAGACAACGCTTCATGCGGACTTCCATTGCGTTACCCACTGGTCGCGTTTCGATGATGATTGGACGGGCGTGATGTTCCGCGATCTGTGGGCGGAGATTTCCGGCAACGTGCAGCCCGATGCCGCGTACGTAATGCAGCACGCATACGGCGGCTACACAACCAACCTGCCGCTGCAGTGGATGCTCGACGAGGATGTGATGTTCGCGCACACGTTCAACGGCGAACCATTGCCAGTTGAACACGGCGGCCCGATGCGGGTGATTACACCGAAGCGGTATGCCTGGAAGGGCGCGAAGTGGATCAAGGGGCTGGAGTTCATGAGCACCAACAAGCCCGGATTCTGGGAACAGAACGGCTACAGCAACAGCGCCGACCCCTGGAAGGAGGAGCGCTACTGGGAGTAGCGCATCGCGTTGCGGAAATGGAGCAACAGTGCCTCCATCGAAGGTATCCCCGGCTTGCAGATATGCCGGATCGAGGCATGGCTTTTCGATCCGGCATCGTTCGTTATTGGACTATCCAGACCGAACCACAACATCTTCAGCCCGGCAGCCGTACGTGATCGTGTTCGGCGATCTCCCCTTCCCGCGCAAGCGGCACGCCGTTGGCAACACATACCGCAAAGCCTTCACGCGCCAGCGAGTTCACAACGGCCAGCAGTTGCCGCCGTACCGCTGTTGTGGCATTGGCAACGTTCATCGCGGCCAGGGCACGGTCGATCAGCGTGGCAACCGGCAGAGCTTCCTCGGCCAATCGCAGAATCTCCACCAGGCGGCCCCGCCATATTCGACGGGGCGTGCCAAGGATCGCCGGCTCGGCCCGGGCGGCATGTTCCGGCCGAAAAAGTTCGATTGGCAGCGGGTTGGCCGATAGACAGTGCCCGGCAACCGGGCAGCCGCCGCATGCCGGATTACGCGCGGTGCACACAGTGGCGCCCAGGTCCATCAACGCCTGATGCCAGCGGTACGCGTCGTTTGCGGGCAGCATGGCTTCGGCGACAACCGCAACCGCCGCGGCCGGCATAACCTGCGATGCGGTGTGGCACTTGTGGAAGATCCGCCCCAGCACACGCGCAACATTGACATCCACAACCGGCACCGCCGCGCCAAAGGCGAAGCAGGCAACCGCCGCGGCCGTGTATGGCCCCAGCCCCGGAAGCCTGATAAGCTCGGCAACCGATTCCGGGAAGCGCCCGGCGTGGCGCTCAACAACGGCGCGCGCGGCAGCCTGAAGCCTCAGCACGCGGCTGTTGTACCCCATCCCCTGCCATGCGCGAATGACCTCGCCCTGTGAAGCCTGCGCAAGCGACCGTGCGTCCGGAAATCGACGCAGGAATTCCGGCAGCTTGGCGGCTACCCGGGCGGTCTGTGTCTGCTGCAGCATCACTTCGCTCACCAGCACCACGTACGGATCAACGATCGGCTCGCCGGCCGGCCGCGCAACGGCGCGCTCCACCGAACGCCACTGGAAGCTGCGCGCAGTACGGTTGAACCACTCCAGCAGGCGCCCCTGCACAACGTCACGCCAGCGCTCTACGCTCAGCGGTTGCATCAGTGTTGAACTTGGCAACGAATCTCCTCACGATGGTTGACAAACGATGCCCGGCATCACCTGCCTTCACGCCCCGGCGTCGCGGGATTGCATCGGCTTTGCCGAAGCAGCCGGCAATGTGGCGGGCATGTATGCGGCACGGGCAATCCTACTACGCGCCCTGATGAATCCGCAGGCACGGCTACGCCGTCATGGCCAGCACATCGCAAGTTTCGCCCACCGTGCCCACGGCGAAGCATCAAGTCACGCAAGATAATCCCTGGGCAGGAGCGGAGCGCACCGGCTTCCACGCATCACACCATCATCAAGCCTGTCCCATGCGGTATATTGCGCCGCTTGTGGTGGCATGCAGCATGCAGTGTACGCCAACTTGAACACGTAATACACGGATGCACGTACTTCTTACCGGCGGCGCCGGATACATCGGCAGCGTTGTCTGCGAGGAACTTATTTCCGCCGGGCACGGCGTTGTGGTGTACGACAACCTTTCGAAGGGCCACCGCGAGATGGTACATCCGGACGCGGCGTTTGTGCAGGCCGACCTGCGCGACGGCGCCCGGCTGCGCGCCACGATGGCCGAACACGGCGTGCAGGCCGTCGTCCATATGGCGGCTGATTCGCTGGTTGGCGAATCCGTTGCCCAGCCGCGCACGTATTACGCCAACAACGTTGGCGCCGGGCTGGAGCTTCTGAACGCGATGGTTGATTGCGGTGTAGAGCGGATCGTGTTTTCCTCCACAGCGGCGGTGTACGGCGAGCCGACGAAGCAGCCGATCGAGGAGACCGATCCCACAATCCCCACCAATCCGTACGGCGAAACGAAGCTTGCACTGGAGCGCGCATTGCACTGGTACGGCGGCGCGTACGGCATCCGCCATGCGTCGCTCCGGTACTTCAATGCGGCCGGGGCAAGCCAGCGCTGCGGCGAGCTGCACGTACCCGAAACGCACCTTATCCCGATTGTGCTGGACGTTGCGGCGGGCCTTCGCCCCAATGTCACGATCTACGGAACGGACTACCCCACACACGACGGCACTTGTGTGCGCGATTACATCCACGTGATCGATCTGGCCCGCGCCCACGTGATGGCGTTGGACGTGCTTGCTCAGCGCAATGCAACGTACAATCTGGGCTGCGGCGGCAACGGGTACTCCGTGTTGGATGTGGTACAGGCCGCGCGTGCGGTAACCGGGCGCGATATCCCCGTGCAGCTTGGCGCGCGCCGCGCCGGTGATCCCGCGGTGCTGGTGGCCGCATCGGACCGGATCCGCGCCGAGCTGGGCTGGGCCCCCGAGTATCAGGACCTTGCGGTAATCATCGAATCGGCCTGGCGGTGGCAACTGGAACACCGGCGATAACAACGGCACAGGTACGGCAATGCCTGTTGGACTGCGTTATCGGATTCGTGCCCTGCCCACCCTGGTACGCAGGTCGTCGTGGGCATCAACAATGCCCGCGCGCGGTGTCATGATGCCCAGCTCGGCCTCCTCGCGCTGCACGGCATCCAACGACTTCACGCCGCCATTATACCGCGCCATCATCTTCCGGTATTCACCGAACAGCGCATCGTATCGGCCCCATGTTTTCCGGCACAGATCGCCCCACACCCGCCGGGCCTGCACCAGCGCTGCCTCCTGCACGCCACTATCGGCCGTTCCGGTGCGCAAGCTCTCCAACTTGGTGAGCTGCCGGTCGAGCGTGTCGGCAAGTTTTTCCAGATAGTTGGCATCATAATCGATGCTGTCCTCCAGTTGGCCCAGCACAACTTCCTTTGCCGTGACAAGGTGAATCCGGTCTTCAATGGGTCGGTTGACACCAACGGACTCCTCAACGGTGTCCAACTCGGAATCGCGCATGGGAACGTGTTCGGCCACGTCAGGTGGGATAGTCGCCCCATCATCCCGATATCCGGACCATGTTGATTCCTTGTTGTTGTCGATCATCGTGGAGATGGTCATCATGGCAATCACCAGGCCCACCATGGTAAATCCGATAATCTTCTCGCGCTTTTTCTGTTTGGCGGTACGCTTCACGGGCACGCGGTCCTGCTGGGTGGGGCGTGCGGCCAAGGCTGCACGGCCAAGCCTGTTGGCCTCGGCCTGCAGCGTGTTGGCAAGCTGCTGGTCGCCGGAAACCACGGCAGCCTCGACAATGGTTTCCAGCAGCGCGGCCCCCTTGTCGAACGCGGCTCTGGTGGGCGGGAAGTCCGGCCCGGTCAGCGATTCCAGCTCATGGAGTTTCGGCTGCACGTTGCGCCTGAACGCGGTTCGCGCAAGCTCGATGGCAGGCTCAAGTGAACGCGATGGCGCGCGACCAAGCTCTTCCCGGATTGGCGCGATCACGGTATCGAGATCGATCAGCACCGGAGCAAACGCCTCCATCACGATGGAACGCACATGCTTTCGTGGCGCGCCGGCGCCCGCTAGATCGTCGTTGTGATCGCGCGCCTGCCCGTACTCGCCGGCCTCCACGAGCGCTGCAAGCAGGTCGCGCGACGGTTCCAGTACGGGCAACCAGGCCTGAGCCCTGAAACTTCGGACGTCGCCCATGCCGGCAGCCGGCGTCAATCGCGAATGCGCGTCATCCAGCGCGAACTGTTCCCAGAACTCATCGGAGTTGATCGCAACAGCCCACGCCGCAATCGCCCGCCCCCAGATCCCCGCCGACTGCCCAATCGGCCCGAAACGTATGTCGTCATCCGATGACGAGCCCGCCAATGCCAGCGAATGCAGCAGCCGCGCAAGGTTTGCCTTGGCGCGCGCACCGGGCTCGGCCTCCCATATGTCCACGGCCGCTGGAAACCTGCCCCGGTTGATCGCCGCCAATGCCGCGCGATCCTGGTCGGAATCAGCCGTGAACCACATCAGCCGCGCGGCCAGCCGAGCAGGCACCGAAGCAAGCGCCACGCCGGCAGCGCTCAGGGCCTCGGCGGTGCGGTCGTGCGCCATGATACGCGCCATCGGGTCGGTCCCGGTACAATCGCAGGCGATGCCGCGCTCCGCAACCAACTGGCCCAGGCGCGCGGCATCCATCGGTTCGTTGGCGCATACACCGAGCAAACGAAACGGGTTCGAGAAATAAGCCATGTGCCGGTTGTGCTGGATGGATAGGCCGGTGCCGCGCATACCGAGGTGTGGGCGGTACCGTATCGTGCGAAGATGAAATCAATTGTGGCGCGCTGCCGGTGCGCAAACGGCTGGCACGAAGCGTTGTAAATTGCGTGGCCAGCGTGGCTGGCATGCTACGAAGGATTTGGCCTTTCGCCAAATACCCAACCGAACCCAATCCGGATATCGCGCATGAAGTACATCAATTCCGTTACCGAGCTGATCGGGAACACTCCACTTGTTCGATTGAACCGCGTTGTTACCACCGAGTCGGGAGCGTTGGTGCTCGCGAAGCTGGAGAGCGCGAACCCCGGCGGGTCGGTAAAGGACCGGATCGGCATTCGGATGATCGAGGCGGCCGAGCGCGATGGCCGGATAAAACCCGGCGGATTGGTGATCGAGCCCACAAGCGGAAACACCGGCATCGGCCTTACGCTTGCGGCCATCCAGAAAGGATATCGTTGCCTGTTTGTCATGACCGACAAGGCATCGGTTGAGCGCGTTCGTTACCTGAAGGCAATGGGCGCCGATGTGTTGATTGTTCCGTCGGCGGCAAAGCCGAGCTCGCCGGAATACTACTACAACACGGCGCAGCGCCTGGCTTCGGAGATCCCGAACTCGATCATGCTGAACCAATACGACAACCCGGCCAACCCGGAATCGCACTACTACGGGACCGCGCCGGAGATGTGGGAGCAGACCGGGGGCGCAATCACACACTTCGTTGCCGGCATGGGAACCGGCGGCACGATTTCCGGTTGCGGGCGCTTTCTGAAGGAGAAGAACCCGAACATCAAGGTGATCGGCGCCGACCCCACGGGCTCGTCGCTGAAGACGTACAAGGAAACCGGACGGCTGGTTGAGGCCCTCCCCTATCTGATCGAAGGAGTCGGGCAGGAGCGCATCCCCGGCAATCTCCATTTCGAGTTCGTTGACGAAGTAGTGAACGTCACCGATCGCGAAGCCTTCGCGATGGCACGGCGCATGGCACGCGAGGAAGGAATTTTCTGCGGCGGTTCGTCGGGCATGAACATGGTTGCCGCGCAGAAGGCGGCGCGAGGCCTGAAGCAGGGCGATGTGATGGTGGTGATCGTATGCGATACCGGCGAACGGTATCTCACCAAGCATCATTCCGACGAGTGGTTGCAGGAGAAGGGTTTCCTGGAGCCGGAGAAAATCACGTTGCAGGTGGTGCTTCAGATGAAGACGCTCCGTAACGGCGCGGCCCCGCTGGTGGCTGCCTCGCCAACGATGACCGTCCGCGAAGCGCTCGACCTGATGAATGGCCAGGGATTCAGCCAGCTCCCGGTGATCGACGAAGGCAGGCCCGTTGGCTCGCTGCGCGACAACCGTGTAATGGCGGCCGTGCTGGAGGATCGCGCGCTGCTGGACAGCCCTGTAAAGGACGTGATGGAACCCAGCTTCCCGGTGGTTCCACACACCACCGATGTCAACAACGCAATCCGATATCTGAAGGACGCCCGCGCGGTGCTGATCGACGACTACGGCATCATCGGCGGCATCCTTACGCGGCACGATCTGGTGGAATACACCTGATCCACCGCCGAACGGCGCGCTCCACGATTTCATGCCAGGGCCCAACAACGAGACGTTGTTGGGCCTTGTGCGTTGCTAATAGGAAGTATGTCAGCGGCGGCTGTTGCGGCTACAACGTGCTCCAGACGATCGCGCCATTGTTGGCGATCGCAATCGGCTTGCCCTTCAAGGCCCATCCATCGAACGGCGTGTTCCACGACATCGTCTGGAACTTCGACTTGTCCACCGTCCACTCCGCATCCGGCGCGAAGATCGTCAGGTTGGCACGCTCGCCCTCGGCAATGGCGGGCACCGGCTGCGACAGTATCCGCCGGGGATTGATGGCCATCAGCTCCACCAGGCGCCCCAGTGTGATAACACCGGCGTGCAGCAGGTACGTGCAGCTCAGGCCGATCGATGTCTCCAGGCCGATGATGCCATTGGGCGCGCTCTGGAACTCCACCTCCTTCTCGGCCAGCGCGTGCGGCGCGTGATCGGTTGCGATCACGTCGATCGTGCCGTCGGCAAACCCTTCTAGGATTGCGTCCACATCGGCCTGCGTGCGCAACGGCGGATTCATCTTGGCGTTGGTGCCGTATCGCTCAACGGCTTCGTCGGTCAGGATAAAATGATGCGGGGTCACCTCGCAGGTGATGCCGGCCGCTCCGCGCGCCTTGGCCGCGCGCACCAGCCCCACGCCACCGCGGGTGCTCATGTGCGAAACATGATACGGCCGGCCGCCGGAGAACTCGGAGAGCATGATGTCGCGCGAGATGATCAGATCCTCGGCAACATCGGGATAACCCGGCATCCCAAGCTTGGTGGCGGTAACACCTTCGTTCATCGCGAAGCCGCGTGTCATCGAGTGTTCCTCGCAATGCTGGCTGAGCACGGCCCCCTCGAACATCGTGGCGTACTCAAACGCACGGCGCATCACCTCCGGCGAGCGCACGCAGTCACCGTCATCGGTAAACAGGCGCACGCCGGCTTCATACAGCGCGCCCATCGGCGCAAGCTCCTCGCCCTTGCGACCCTTGGTGGTCGCGGCCGAGGGAAGCACATCCACGGCCAGGCCATGCGCGCGGTACAGGATGGAGTGCACAACCTCGATCGAATCGATCGCGGGCGTGGTGTTCGGCATCGCGCACACGCCGGTAAACCCGCCATTGGCGGCCGAGGCACATCCGGTGGCGATCGTCTCCTTGTGCGTGGCGCCAGGCTCGCGCAGATGCACATGCATATCGTAGAAGCCGGGGGCGGCCACCCAGCCGGATGCGTCGCGAACGTCGGCGCCGGCGGGTTCGGCTAGGTTGTCGCCAATGGCCTGTATCACTCCGTCGGCCAGGAGAAGATCGGCCGTGCGATCCAGATTCTGCGCGGGATGTACCAGTCGGATGTTTTTCAGCAGAAGCATGAGGAGCCCTAACAAGTCAGTGATCGATGCGGAGATGTCGGTTGGTGCCGAGAGAGTGCCGATACGGAAAGGAAGCGTTCAGCCGGCCAGACGCGCGCGCGCCAGCGCAACCACGCGATCCACCTGCTGCTCAACGGTCAGCACGGATGTGTCGATCTCGACGGCGTCGTCGGCCTTGCGCAACGGACTGGCATCGCGCGTGGAGTCCTGCCGGTCGCGCTCGGCAAGCTGCGCGGCAAGCCCGTCGATGCTGACCTCGGCGCCTAGAATTTCCAGCTCGGCATGGCGGCGGCGCGCGCGCGCATCTATATCGGCCACCATGAAGATCTTTACGTCGGCGTTGGGAAACACCACGGTGCCGATATCGCGACCATCGAGCACGATGCCGCCGCGCTCGGCAGCCTGACGCTGCAGGTCAACCAGACGGCGACGCACGCCGGGATACGAGCTTATCAGCGATACGTTTGCGGTAACCTCGGGCGTACGGATCGCCGCCGACACATCCTCGCCGTTAAGCAGCACGCGCACAGCCGCGCCATCGTTGCGCTCCAGCAGGATGGCGGAGCCTTCGGCAAGGGTTTCCACGGCGTGGCGGTCGTGCGGATCAAGCCCGGAACGCAGCACCGCAAGCGTCACCGCACGGTACATGGCGCCGGTGTCCACGTACACGTACCCCAGCCGCTCGGCAACAAGCCTGGCGGTTGTGCTTTTTCCGGAGGCGGCCGGCCCGTCGATTGCGATGATCAGGTGCGAGCGTGACATATCGGGCAAACATCCGAAAGCGGCACGGTTCGCCCAAGGAGAATGATTGTTGCGATTGGTGCCGGAGGCCCGGCAGCCTGTCAGCCAACCGGAATCCAATAGGAGAACTTGAGCGTGAAGAAGTTGGTCCCGAGGGCGGTAATGGACTGGAACAGATCGTCCGGGGCCACGGGCCTGCCGGAGGAATCGTACAGCGATCGATCCTGCTGCCATACCAGATACATGGTGCTGCCGGGCAGCCACTCCCATCGCATCACCAGATTGCTCCTGAAGGAAACGAAGTAATAATCCGGGAAGGGAATGTTGAACCGGGACGCACCGTCGGTAACGGCATATCCCTCATCGGGCACCGGTGTGATGCTGGTTCCGTCGGTACCGTACATCCGCAGGTCGCTGCGCCGCGCGGCAACCAGCTCGCCAAACGAATCATATCGCCCGGAGGCCGCGAACGGTTCGGCATATAATTCCAGGCTCATGTCCGGCGAAAGCGAGTACCGTGCCCGCACGGTTGCGTTGATGCTTGTCTGGTACACACGGCCGAACACATAACGCGCACCGTAGGTTGCGGCCGGCCCGTCGTTGTACGCCGCAATGAACTGCCGCGTGGTGTTCGATCGCGAATACGTTGGCTCGAACCGCAGCTCCAGGCGGTCGCCAATAATCGTGCTGATCGACGCCCATGCATTGTAGTACCACTGCTGCTCCCCGTTCCCACCGAAGTTCAGTCCGGCACTGCCCATTGTGCGGGCGCCGTACGGCGAGTTGACACTCACCGATCCATCCCAGTTCCACGGCACCGCCATCAACGGCCCACCACGTGTCATGTCGTCGGCGATGCCGGTGGTGCCATAATCGGCCGAAGCCTGTACGCCCCAGAAATTGGGCAATGTCGCGTTGAAGTTCAGGGCAAGCACCGAACCGGAACTTTCCCACTCGAAGTTGAACGGACTGGATAACGACAGTGTTGCCGAATAATCGTGGAACAGTGCCGTGGGCGTCGTTTCGCGGTAGATAAGCTGGTTCTCGAAGTTGATATCGGAAGCCGAGCTCAAACGCCCGATGTCATTCAGTTCCAGGCCGGGAGTCTCCACCCAGCCGGATATGGTCCACAGCCAATGGTCGCCGTCGCGCTTCACCATGGCAAGCCCGCCTGTAAGGCCGGCCAGCGATGTCCGGGTGGAATCGAACCTGACGAACTCGGCATCGGGCCTCTGGAAGTAATGCGCGCTGGAACGCTGCACGCGCGCAATGGCCCGGGAACTACCGCTTATGTAGCTTCCGCCCAGATGCCCGTTCAGCTCGTAGGTTCCCTTGTCGAACCGAAACACCCAATCGCCGCCACCGCTGATGGCGGTGCGCACCAGGCGATCATCAAGCGGTGTGCCGGCCTCAAGATCGCGGCGCACGGCGGTCACCATGCCACCAATTTCCGAGCCGTCGTCGCTCAGTTCGTGCCCAACCCTGGCAACGGCATACGCCGTTACGGGCTCGATCTGCTGCGCATGGATTTCGGTGCTGGAATCCGAAACGTCCACGAACTCGCGCTGGGTAACGGCAACCAGACCACCCAACGACGTGCCGGAGGCAAGGCGACCAGTGACCTTCCCGGCGCCAAGAATGGTGGTGTTGGGCGGCGGCGGGGCCACGGCGTTTGCCGGGGCGCCATGTGGTGGAGCGCCGATGCGGCGCGAGTAGAAGTATCCGCCCGGCCCGGTAAGCAACGAGATACCCTCCACAAAAAAGGGCCGGCGCTCATCGAAAATTGTTTCGTACGCCGAAAGGTTCACCTGCGCGGGATCGGCCTCCACCTGGCCGAAGTCCGGATTCACCGTTGCATCCAGCGTAAGGTTCGATCCCAGGCCCATCTTCAAGTCAAGGCCGGCATGCGCATGCACCTCGGACTCCTGCGCCGTCGGATCGCCGGGCGTACGCTTCGGTGCAAGCGTTGCGCTGAGTGAGGCGTACGGCATTACCTCCAGCCGCATCGTGGGGCGTATCCCGCGTATGCCGGTCAGCTCGCCGAAACGCGAAGCCCAGCCGGCCACCTCCTTCGGGATCGGTATCCAGTAGATGTCCTCGTTGTTGCTGGGCACATACCGGTCCATGTTCAAGCCCCACACCTGCTCCTCGTGCTCGTTGAACCGAAGCTGCGAAAACGGAATGCGCATCTCGGCGGTCCAGCCGGCCGAGTCGATCGCCACGCGTGCTTCCCACACCGGATCGAAGCTGAACTCGCGGGAGAACTCGTTGTCCTCGGCGTGATAATAATCTGTGCGTACGCCTGCGGCGGTTACGCTGAAGCTGTAGGCCGTGCGGCGATCGTGATACGTATCCAGCGTCACGATGAAACGTTCGGCCGAGCCCGAGTTATCGCGGCGGGTAAGCATCGAATGCAGCTCCTCCGGCTTGGAGCAGTGCATGCGCGCAGCCACGTACAGCGCATCGGCATCGTACATGAACGCCACCTCGGTTGGCGCGCTCGGCGCCCCGCCCAGCACCGGCTCCTTTTGCAGGAAGTCCGTACGGAACGGCACCGCACTCCATACAGCATCATCAAGGCGACCGTCCACGTGTGGGGCGGCCCCCGCCATTGCCACGGCGGTAATACGCTTTCCCGCGGCCGGGTCCGGCGACGGCGGTGAAATCTGGGCCGCTGCATCGCGGGCCACAACCACGAACAGGAGTACGGCTGGAAGAACGTATCGCAAACGTGTCATGGATATTCAGGCATCAGAGTGGGACGAACAGGCATGCGCAAGCACCCGAGCAACGGCGGAACCGACCACGGGAATGCGCAAACGCGGGAGCCGCATGCCATTGATGCCGGCATGCAGCATGGCCGGCGACTCAGGCGGCGATCGCGGGCTCGGGCTCGGCAATGGCGCCGCGTCGGCGCCGGATAAGCCCATGCGTGGGCGAAAAAACAAACGCGAGAAGGAACTCGAACCCGGCCGTGACGGCAATCGCGCCCGCGATGGAACCGTCGAGCCAGGAGGCAAGCAGATAACCGCCGGCAGCGGCGCCCACGCCCAGCAGCACGGCGATCGCGATCATGTAGCCCAGCCGGTCGGTAAGCAGATACGCGGCCGACGGTGGCACAACCAGCATTGCAACCACCAGAATCGCGCCCACCGATTCAAACGCCCCAACGGTGGTAAGCGACACCATGCCCATCAGCATGTAGTGCCAAAGGGTAGCCGAGATTCCCAGGGAGGTTGCAAGCGCGGGGTCGAATGCCGTTACCTTCAACTCCTTGTAGCCGAACAACACGAACAGCAGATTCAGAACGAACAGCGCGCCAAGCGTCCATACCGCGCGTGGCCCAAGAACAAGCCCGGAGGCGGTTACCCACTGGTCCAACGGCACGTAGGCGATCTCGCCGTATAGCACGCACTCCTGATCCAGATCCACCTGTGAGGCGAACAACGTGATGAGGATAACGCCAAGCGCGAACAGCCATGTGAACGTTACGCCGATGGAAGCATCTTGTTGCAGTTTTCCTCGGCGGTGCAACGTCTCGATGGCAAACGTGGTGATCACGCCCAGCGCGCCGGCGCCAACCAGCATGGGCAGCGGTGCACGGCTCCCGGAAAGAAGGAACGCGATCGCAATGCCCGGCAACACGGCGTGGCTGATGGCATCGCCCAGCATCGCCATGCGCCGCAGCACAAGGAAGCACCCAACAAGCGAGCACGCCCCCGCGGCGAGCGCTCCGGTCAATATGATCCAACCGCTATCGGACATCGTTGCACGTTCCTGTTGTTGATTGTCGGCGTCCCGCCTCGCCGGCCCGGCGACCACGGACGGAACTGTCAGGCGTTATTGCCGCCCGGCGTTCCATGCGGCCAGGTTGCGACGTATCTGCGCGATATGCACCGGCACGTGTGCCTCGTAGGTATCCAGCCAGTCATCCAGCGTCATGGTCCCGTTTTCGGGATGTTCGATCGTGTTGGCCCAGACCGATTCCGGCAACGCCCGTATCAGCTCGTACGTGGTTGCGCGCAGCACGCGGAACAGCTCCAGCGCGGCGTCGGTATCACGGTTGTGATAGTCCAGCGCCTCGGCCCACTTGTTTTCGTCGTACGCGATCACCGCGCTGCCCGGCTCGGCAATGGCCCGGCGGCAACGGATGAAACTGTTGGCTTCGCTGTCGGCAACATGGATCACTACCTCATGCACCGTCCACTTCCCGGGCGCCGGGCGATACTGCCACATCTCGCGCGGCACCTCGGCAAGCGCTTCGGTAAGCAGCTCGTATGCCCGGGCATAGGAATCCAGTTTCTGGAGCCGGATCTCCGGTTCAAACGTCATGTCGGTCCCCTTGCCGATTGGTTTCAGGATATATGGTCAGCAACTTTTTAATAGCCGTTGATGGTCACGAGGCTACCACACCGGGTATCGCAACGATAGTCCAGCGCCAATTCGGTAGTCGGGCGCGGCTTCGCTGAGGCCCGCACCAATCGAACCATCGAACTGTAGCCAGGGCAACACCAGGCAGGTAAGGCCCGCGTTTGCCGAAAACTCGGCCGTCGAGCCGGAGCGAGAGCGCCCGAGCACCTCGGCGAACATGCCCACCTCATCGGTGACCGCCAGGCCCACGACAAGCGTGTAGATGAATGCGCCTTCGGGGTCGGAGCCATCCCACTCGGCGCCAATGTTCGCCCCAACATCCAGGGCCTCGCCCAGGGAATGTTCGGCCGCCACCCGGAACGATGGCGCCACGTTTGCGGGCCGGTAGGCCGAATCACCAACGGGAAGCTCCAGCTCGCAGATCAACGCCAGCCTGGGCAATACGTCGCCCTCCGGGGCCACAGCGGTTTTAACACCCACTGTGACGCTCCCCAACCCGCCGTGTTCCATGTCGTTCACGCGAACCACGTCGTTAGGGAAGTGATACGCGGCGCCCAGACGCAACTCCGTGGTCCCAAGCAGCCCATACCGCGCCAACACACCAATCTCGGCATCCAACATTGTGGAGCCAATCGAGCTCGCATCATCGGCCAACGTAAGCCAACCACCTTCGGTCTGCAGCCAGCCCTCCGGCACCACCCAGGCGGACTCGGTTTCGTCGGGACGGTCGGTAATCATGGTGGCCGGCTCCTGCGCGCGCACCTTGGTGGGCAAAACCGCCGATGCTAGAAGGGCGGCAACAAACAGCGATACGATGTACACACGTGTGATCATGGCTTCGTTGAGTGTGGGCCGCACGGAACGATTATCGGTACGGAATGGCACGTTCGTGCGGATCGCTCGACGGCCGGTTCAGCAATTGCTCCAGCCGTTCCTCCAGTTCGGGCGTCAGCACGTGTTCGATCGATTCGGCATCGTCGTGTACGTGGTCGGGCGCGATCTGAACATAGTCGGTGAGATATACCTCCCACAATCGGTGCAAACGGGTAACACGTTCGCCCTGGCGGCTGCCCTCCGGTGTAAGCCGCCATGCTTCCCCCTGCTGCTCCAGATAGCCATGCCGCGCCAGACGCCGCACAACGCGCAGCAGCAGCGCATGCGGCATCGAGCGCCGCGAGCGGATCTCGTCCAGCCCGCGAGCGGCAAACGGCTGATGATCAACCTCGGCCAGGTGGTGGAACGCCTTCAGGACGTTTTCCTCCAGCGTGCGGCGCCGGTTGTTTCGCTGGCGTCGCAACCGCGCAACCGCGCCGCGCCTGGGGGCGGCCAGCACGGAGACGGCGAAGATCAACGTGGCCGAGGTGACAATCCACGGGCCTGTTGGCATGTGCGGAGCCACGTAGCTGACAAACGCACCGGAATAGCCGGCGAACGCGCCAAACGCGGCGGCCAGTAACAGCATCACCGGCAGGCGATCGGTCCAGTAGCGCGCTGCTGCGGCGGGCGTGATCAACATGGCCGCCATCAACACCACGCCAACAGCCTGAATGCCAACCACCACGGCAAGCACCATCAGCGTTGTAAGCACGATCTCCAGACCCCGCACCGGCAGGCCCAGCGATCGGGCAAAACCGCCGTCGAACGCCAGCAGCTTGAAATCCTTGTACAGCAGCAGGATCGCCAGCACCAGCACCAGACTTACCGAGGAGAACACCACCACATCCTCCGGAAGCAGCGAGGCTGCCTGGCCGAACAGGAACTTGTCCAGCCCGGATTGCTCGGCCGCGCCGGACGCCTGGATGTGGGTCAGCAGCAGGATGCCCAGCCCGAAGAACACGCTCAGCACGATGCCGATCGCGGAGTCCTCACGGATGCGCGAGTTGCGCACGATGGCATCCATCGCCATCATGCTCAACCAGCCGGCGATCGCCGCGCCGATCAACAACGCCACCGGATTTTTTCCGCCGATCACCATGAAGGCAATGGCCACCCCGGGCAGCGCGGCATGCGCAACCGCATCGCCAACCAGCGCGCGCTTGCGCAGCAGGGCAAAGCAGCCGATCGCGGCCGACCCGATTCCCAGAAGAACCGAGCCAACCACAACCACCCGCACATTGAGATCGCGCAGCAGAAGAAAATTCAGGATATCCACGGCATGGTCCGGTACAGTCAAATGAATGGCCAATGCAAACGTGCGCGGCGCGCGTCATCCGTCACGCCCGGAGCGGCCCTGCTGGCGCATCAGCTCGGTAACCTCGCTGAGGATATTCAGCCGGCCACCGTAGGTCTTCTGCAGAAGCTCGCCGGTGAAGGCGTCGTCGATCGGGCCAAAGGCTACCTGGCGAAGGTTCAGCAGCAACACCCAGTCGAAATATTCGCGCGCGGTCTGCAAGTCGTGGTGCACCACCAGCACCGTCTTGCCAAGGCGGCGCATCTCGCGAAGCAAATCCACGATGGCCGTTTCGGTGGAGGCATCAACGCCAACAAACGGTTCATCCATCAGGTAGATATCGGCGTCCTGCGCCAGGGCACGGGCCAGGAACACTCGTTGCTGCTGCCCACCGGAGAGCTGCGAAATCTGGCGTTCGGCGAAATCATGCATCCCCACCTTGCGCAGCGATTCGCGCGCCACCTCAACATCGGCCGCGCGCGGCCTGCGGAACAGGCCCAGCCGGCCATAACGGCCCATCAGCACAACGTCGAGCGCGTTTGTTGGGAAATCCCAATCCACCGAGCTGCGCTGCGGCACGTATCCCACACGCCGGCGCACGCTGGCAAGGTCCTCGCCAAAGATCTTCACGTAGCCGCTGGAGAGCGGCACCAGACCCATCACGGCCTTGATCAGCGTTGACTTCCCCGCCCCGTTCGGCCCCACGATCCCGATCAGCTTTCCGCTGGGCACGGCGAAATCGATATCCCACAGCACCGGCCTGCGATTGTAGCTCACGGTAAGATCGTGCACCTCGAGCGGCGAAACGGCCCCGGCAACAGGCCCAGCGGAGTGCGGCATGGCGGTGTCTTGAACGCTCATCGCAGTGCCTTCACGATTTTGTTGACGTTGGCCGACACCATGCCGATATACGTCCCCTCGGCGGTTCCGGCGGCCCCCATCGCGTCGGAGTAAAGCTGGCCGCCGATCGTGATATCGTGTCCCTTGTCGCGCACGCCCTTCACCACGGCTTCGATGGAACGCTTCGGCACGCTCGACTCCACGAACACCGATTTCACACGCCGTTCCACAATCATGTTCACGAGCGATGTGATGTCGGCAAGGCCGAACTCGCTCACGGTGCTGATGCCCTGCAAACCGCGCACCTCGATATCGTAGGCGCGCCCGAAATACCCGAAGGCATCGTGCGCGGTAACCAGCACGCGCCCCTCGCGTGGGATCGAGGCGATCTGCTGGCGCACCCACACGTCCAGCGAATCCAGACGCGCCAGGTACGCCACGGCGTTGCGTTCGTATTCGGCCGCATGCGCGGTGTCGAACTGCTTCAGTTGATCGGCGACCGTGCGAACCGCGCGCTGCCACAACTGCACATCGAACCAGATATGCGGGTCGTAATTGCCCTTGAACTCCGGGGGGCGGCGCAGCTTCGCCGTATCGATGCCGGCGGCCACCGGGCTCACGGGCTTGCTTTGGGCCAGCTTCTCCAATGCGTCAACCATCTTCCCTTCCAGATGCAGCCCGTTGTAGAACACGATGTCGGCATTGCGAAGCTTTTCAAGATCGCCCTGCGTGGCCTTGTAGAGATGCGGGTCAACGCCCGGCCCCATCAACGCAACAACCGTAACGTGGCTACCGCCAACGTTGTGAACCGCGTCGGCGATCATTCCGGTTGTCACAACGGCGGTGAACGGCTCGTTGCCGGATCGGCGCGGCCCTCGCTGTTCGCTGCACGCGGCAAACGCAAACGAGGCAAGAAGCACAAGAACCAGGCGGATGTGTATGCGATGCGATGAACTCATTGTTGGCAACTCCCAATCTCTCTATCTCTCGATTTCCCGGTTCCGGATGCACCCGGCGACCGTGCATGCCAGCACCCTAGCGCTGGGCAACAATTGCAAGGCGCGAAGCCCCGAAGGCGAATGGGCGGCCGGTGCTGGTATCGTATCCTTCCACTGTTCCGAAGCCTGCATCGCGCAGCATCGCCGCCAGTTCGCGATACGTGTAGATCATCATCGAACTCTCGGAAGTCCGGGCGGGATGGCCGTCGCGCAGAAACGTCCAGACCACGTTAATGCATCCGGCAGCATGGTCGTACCGCCGCTCCTCGGTGATGATCATCCCGGCCTGGCGCGTAAAGCCGCGCGGCTGAAGCTTCGGCAGCAGCGATTCGGCAACATGTGTGTCGATCAGGAACCGAGCGCCCGGGCGCAGCGACCGCGCCACGGAGTTCAGGAATTCGACGTTGCCGGCGTGATCGAAATAGCCGAAGCTCCCGAAGAAGCAGTAGGCCGCATCGAACTCGGCATCGCGGTTGATGGCGCGCATGTCGCCCTCGATCCACTCGATCTCCAGGTTCCGTTCGGCGGCCCTTCGGCGCGCCTCGGCCAGAAGAGCGGGCGTGATGTCCAGCCCGGTAACGCGCATGCCGCGCCCCGCCAGCTCGATGGCATGCCGCCCCGGACCGCACGGAACATCCAACAGCCGCGCGCCGGGCCGAAGCTCCAGCAGGCGCACCAGCAAATCCGCTTCGGCCCCGGTGCGCTCCGGCTCGATTGCCGTCGCCACATCGTACCACTGATCCGAAGCGAACAGTTTACCCCACCATTCGTCCATCATGTCATCCTTATTCCAACTGCATCAATCACAAGGGATCCGTTCGATCCGCCAACACACCCGATCCACGATGGATCAGACGCTGCCGCGAAGCCGGCGCAGCATGCGGCGCAACCGGTCGACGAACGAAATTTTGGCGGCCGGCACATTTGGCGCGCGCACACCAATCTCGGCGTACAGCATCTCGTAAAAACGCGGCGAGCCAAACGGCGCCTGCATTACACGATGCCCCATGGCGTTCAGATCGATGTACATCGCCGCCGCGGCAATGGTATTCATGGTGTGCACGATGAATGCCCCATGCTCGCCGCCGTTGGCGCGCAGCCACCGCACCACCTCCATCCCGCAGTCGTCGCGGCTGCTCTCCACAAACGTTTCGCCGCCAAGGTCATGGTCCAGCAACACCAGATCGAATCGTGCCTCGCCAAGGCGCGCGATACACTCGGCGGCGGTTTCCACCGTAAGCAGCTCGCAGGCCACGGCGCGAAGGCGAAGGCGGATTTCATCGGTACGGCGTGTGTCGTCGTCCAGGAACAGAATCGTCTTCATCGCTTCACGCTCCTTTGCGCCTGGGCCGTGCTTCGGGCGTACCGCGCGGGCGCGTCGCCTGGCGTGGAGACTCCTCGCGTTGCACGAACACGCTGTTGGCCAGCTTGTCGGAAACCACGGTGTCGCGCCCGTTGGCCACCAACCGCACCGAGCCGTCGAAGGAGATTTTCTCCAGCACATGCACCTGCGCCGCCAGCGACAATCCAAGCGACGATGCGTAGCGCAGAATCTCCGGGAACTCGTCGCTCACCCGTGCAACAGTTGCAAGCTCGCCCGGCGCCAGATCGGCCAGCGGCACCAGAACACGCTCCACCACCTCGCCCTTCTTGTTCGGGATCGGGTCGCCATGCGGATCGTGCGTGGGGAAGCCCAGGAACTGCTCCAGGCGGTCGATCAGGTCGTCGGAATCGATGTGCTCCAGCTCGTCGGCCAGATCGTGTACCTGATCCCACTCGAACCCGAGATGCTGAATCAGGAACACCTCCCACAACCGATGCCGGCGCGTAACGTTCACGGCCAGGTCGCGGCCCGCCTTGGTGAGGCGTACACCCTGATACCGCTGATAACTCAGCAACCCGCCCTCGGCCAGGCGCCTCGCCATCTCGGTGACGGCCGATGCGCTGATAGCCAGTTCGCGCGCCACCGCCGTGGTGGACGCCTTGCCATCGCGCTGCTCCAAGCGATACATGGACCGGAGATAATTCTCGACGGTATGGTTAACTTCAATTTTCACCATGCTTAACTTTTAATATAGGCAAACATGATCCAAGAAGTCAAACAACCTTGCCAACACCCCATCAACTCCCCCATTTTGATATCTTCGTGCGGCACATTCGGAACCAATTATGGCAACTACTGAACATCAGATACAGAACGGCGTTGGCGATATCGTAGCGCCCACGGCAATCACGGACACGCCCGTCGACCCGATGGAGCGGCTTGCAGACATGCGGGCGGCGTCACGCATGGGCGGTGGTGAAAAGCGCATCGCCGATCAGCACAAGAAAGGCAAGCTGACCGCGCGCGAACGGCTGGAGATCCTTCTGGACGACGGCAGTTTTGTTGAGATCGACGCGTTCGTGCAACATCGGTCGCACGATTTCGGGCTGGCCGAACAACGTTTCCTGGGCGACGGCGTGGTAACCGGCACCGGAACGGTCAACGGTCGTACGGTGTGTGTGTTCTCGCAGGACTTCACGGTGTTCGGCGGCTCGTTGTCGGAAGCACATGCCGAGAAGATTGTCAAGGTGATGGACCTGGCGATGAAGATCGGCGTGCCGGTGGTTGGGCTGAACGATTCCGGCGGCGCGCGCATTCAGGAGGGTGTGGTGTCGCTGGGAGGTTATGCCGACATCTTCCTCCGCAACACGCTGGCATCCGGCGTTGTGCCGCAGATCTCGGCGGTGCTGGGCCCGTGCGCCGGCGGCGCGGTGTATTCGCCCGCCATTACGGATTTCGTGGTAATGGCCCGCAACAGCAGCTACATGTTCGTTACTGGCCCCAACGTGGTGAAAACGGTTACCCACGAGGACGTAACGCAGGAGGAGCTGGGCGGCGCGATGACGCATGCCTCGAAGTCCGGCGTGGCGCATTTCGCGGCCAACGATGAAGTGGACGCGTTGATGACGATCCGCAAGCTGCTGGGCTACATGCCGCTGAACAACCGCGAGCAGGCGCCCGTGATCGATATGGACGATCCGGTTGACCGGCGCGACCACATGTTGAACGCAATTGTTCCGGATAATCCGAACAAGCCGTACGACATGAAGGACGTGATCAATCGCGTGGTGGACGAGGGGTCGTTTCTGGAAGTTCATGCCGATTATGCCCCCAACATCATCGTCGGCTTCGCGCGGCTTGGCGGCACGTCGGTGGGCATTGTGGCAAACCAGCCGGAGTCGCTGGCCGGCGTGCTCGATATCGACGCATCGGTAAAGGGCGCGCGTTTCGTCCGGTTCTGCGACTGCTTCAATATCCCGCTGGTGGTGTTCGAGGACGTGCCCGGCTTCCTGCCCGGCACCGATCAGGAATGGCGCGGCATCATCCGCCACGGCGCGAAGCTGCTGTACGCCTTCTGCGAGGCAACGGTGCCAAAGATGACGGTTATCACCCGCAAGGCATACGGCGGCGCCTACGATGTTATGAACAGCAAGCACATCCGCGGCGACTACAACATCGCCTGGCCCAGCGCCGAGATTGCCGTGATGGGCAGCAAGGGCGCTGTGGAGATTCTGTTCCGACGTGAGATTCAGGACTCGGCCGACCCCGAACGGGCCGTGGCGGAGAAGGAAGCGGAGTATCGTGCCAAGTTCGCGCACCCGTATCTGGCGGCCGAGCGTGGCTTCATCGACGACGTGATCGAACCGGCCGATACACGACCACGGCTTATCCACGCGTTGCGCCTGCTGAAGAACAAGCAGGATTCCAACCCATGGAAGAAGCACGGCAACATACCGCTGTAGCAGGAGCACCGGCCGGGCGCATGGTGTTGGCAGCGCCATTGGCCGATACCCTGAAATTTTTGTGGCGCGACTTGCTACATCTGCATATCTTTGGCACGGCTCCTAATCGGAAACACGAAAACACCCGTCCCGATATACCAGGCCCCGGCATCGATCCGGGGCCTTCCTTTTTTCCGAAGTGCCCGGCACCATCGCGCCACACCGGGAGAATGCCACCAGAACGCTAACGCACCACCAGGCTGCGCACCGAACACCGCCCGGCGATATCCACTCTTACGAAGTACAGGCCGGCAGGCATGCCCAGTGCCCGGGTATCGATTGCCAGATCGTGCGGGCCGGCATTCATCATCTCATCATACATGTAGCCACCAATCGCGGCACCCAATGCATCGTATATCCGAAGGCGCACCGGGAGGCGTGCCGGCAACACCAGGCGCACGCGTGCCTGCCCGGTTGTCGGGTTCGGCGTGATATCAAACGCCGCCGAGAGGGCCGCCTCCGCTCGCGACATCTCGACGCCTGAAGACGGGTTGCCGCCGTAGAACAACAGATCCTGATTGTCGCGGCCCACGTACAGATCGGGCAGCCCGTCCGCGTTGAAATCGGCGAAGGCCAGACACTTCGCCATCATTCTCGTCTGGAAATCCTGGTTACGGAAATAACGCCCACCAACGGAACTGACGGCGAAGGTGCTGTCCAGCTCGGCAACAACGATGTTATCCGACCCGGCAATAACGATTTCATTGCGGCCATTGCCATCCAGATCGTACGCGGCCACGGCCCAGCATTGCTGAGCGGCCACCGATACCGGAATCCTGTTGATCTGCGGACGCCCGACGCTATCGCGCGCTCCGGTGATTTGATAATAGATATCGCTGGCAAGCACGCTGCCGGTGGTTTCCCATACGCCCTGTTTACCGGTGTTGGCAGGATCAACAAAGATGGCGGCATTGGCGAAGTTGCGCTGAAGATACCCGGCCGCGATCTGATAGCCCGGCGAGGCAGCGGGATACGTTGTCGTGGACAGGTACAGCGCGGAAGCCCCCATATAGTTGGTGATGATCAGATCCTTCCAACCATCGCCGTTAACGTCGGCGGCATCAACGGTCCGGTTCCACCCGGAGTTTGCCGGAAGCCATTGCGAGGAATCCACGAATCGATGCGCGCCGGCATTCCAGAGGAAGAGCTTGCTGACGCCCAGGCCGGGCGGAAGGTTCCCGATAGGCAGAACGAGATCCGGATTGTGGTCGTTATCCAAATCGATGAACCGCGCACGGTTCACCAGGCCGATGGAGGCCAGTTCCGGCAACCATCGGGCGGTGGAGTCCACAAACCGCGGCGTCCCCTGCGCATCATTGCCGGCATTACACAGCAATATGGAGTTTGCGTTGCCCGCAAGAAGAACATCGGGCCGGCCATCGGCATTGATATCGGCCGCGGCCACACCGTGGCAGGGGCCCACAAGCAACGGGATCGCGCCCGATCGATCCTCGAATCGTGCGTGGCCATCGGGGGTATTCTCCACGTTGATCAACAGAGTGAACGGGTTCGCGTCATCGTTCGCCGCAATCACATCCATCCTGCCGTCACCGTTGAAATCGGCCACGGCCACATCCTCGGTGTTGGCACCCTCCGGCGGCAGATTGGTTTCGGTGGCGTCAACAAACGTGCCGTTCGGGCTCTGCAGCAAAACCCGGTTCTGCTCGTTCGAATTGGCCATCGCGATATCCTTGCGGCCATCACCGTCGAGATCGGCCACAACCATTCCCATCGAGCCGAACTGATGCGGACGCCCGGTTCCGGGGTGCAAGGGCAACCTGTCCGTTGCATCCACGAAGCGCCCCCCACCCTGATTGATCAACAGTTCGTTCGCGAGCCCGGCAACCACGATGTCTGGAAGGCTGTCGCCGTTGATATCCGTCAGCTCCACGCGAATACCGGTCTGCTTTAGTGGCCGATTCGGCGGCAGCAACGAATCGGTGGCATCGGTGAATCGGCCCGCGCCGTTGTTCAGATACAGCCGGGTGCGCCCAAGCGTAGGGTCGGCCGTAGGACGCCAGTCGTTGGCGACAACCAGATCGACGTCACCATCGCGATCAACATCGCCGGCGGCTGCCGAGGTCGAGCCCAGAAACGCGCGCGGGAATCGCGTGGAGTCGTACGCGAACCGCGACGTGCCGTCGCCGTAGTTGATGTATACCCGGCTCAGGTAGTCATCCACCTTATAAAGGGAACCCACATCGTTGTACAGGTAGTAGTTGGACACAAAGACGTCGTCCCAGGAGTCGCCGTTAAAATCGGCCACGACAACGTCCGTGGAAATATCCTCGGCTGTGGCGATACGGCTGGTCTCGGTGAGGTCAAGAAAATCCGGAACACCATCGCCACCCTCATCAGGGCGCCCCAGATAGATGTTCTCGTGCAACAGATCGGCCATCGGGCCCAGATAGAAGAGATTCGATTTCATCAATCCGGGCCACGGGAATAATCTCAGCCCGCCGTTTGCGATAACCAGATCCGGGATATGGTCCTTGTTGAAATCGCCGGCGGCAATCCCCATGCTGAAGTTGATGGTGTCGCGGCGCTGCACGCGCTGGCATGTGAAGTCCACACCGTTAAGAAGCTGGGGCCCTAACGGCAGGTTGTTGCTGGCTTCCACGAAACCGCCGCGCCCGGTGTTCAGCAGGATCTGATCGTGGCCGGGCATCAGGCTGCACGCCGATCCGGACTCGGTTCCATCGTCCGGACCACGCGAGACAATCAAATCCACCCGACCGTCATGGTTGATATCAACGGGAAGCAGGTCGTAGCTCCCACCCGGAGCCTGCCAGCTCGCGGTATCGGGCAGGCGTTGGAAGCCCGCGTGGCCATCGTTCATATACACCTGCATCGGCTGGAACGAGCGTCCCACCACCAAATCCAGGTCGTTGTCGGAATCGATGTCGATGGCGGCGATGCACCAATTTCCGCCCGTCCCGTACGGCCTGCCGGTATAGCCGGGCAATGTGAATTCACGAATCGACTGCGCGGAAAGTCTCTGGGCAAGCCCTGAGGCAAGCACAACAAGAACCACGGATGCAATCATGCAACCGACATCCGAATAACGCCAGGTATGGGCCATCACGTCTCCTTGCAAGGATCACCACGAATCGATTGCCGCGTATCACGGCAACCGACAATTGCGCACCGGATTATCAGAATCATTCCCCATCATTCATCGCGCGTCGATCGACGCCTGCCGCCGGACGGCCGGGCGGGCAATCGTGTCGCGCAACATCCGCAACGGCCGTACCAGCCGATACATCCACGCATGGCGCGGCGCCAGCGAAATCATCGCACGATCGCGTTCGTTTGGCGTGAACGTCCAGAACCACAGGTAATGGGCGCGGTCACGCAGGCGCTCGCGCATGGCCATCAGAAATTGATGCGAGCCTCGGGCGTCAAGATACTGGCGGTCATCCACCAACAGGCGCCGAATCACGCCCGCGGCAAGGCTGGCCGCGGCACGGTTGGCGGCAACGGCGTTGCCAACAGGCTCCGGCAGCCGTGCCCCCCACAGATCAACCGCCAGATGCAGCGCCAGATGCAGCATCCGCTCGGCGCCAAGTTCCCGGGCATCGTGGGAAACCCGGTCCCAATCAAGACCCGGCTCGGCGACGATAAGTCGCTCGATATCATACGACCATGCCAGAATTGCCCAGGCATGTTTGGAGCCGTGTACCGCAAGTGTCAGCAGCAGGTGCTCCGGCGACATCGCCAACACGTCGGCGCCAAGCATTCGTCCCTGGCGCAGCCCACCCCAGAACTCAGCCGTATCCAGCGGGAAGTAGATATAACGATCGAACAGGCGCCAATGCAACTCCAGATGCACCGCCGACTCCGGGCGTCGGAAATTTCGGTCGTGCTCGAATCGCACGAAGATCTCCTCCTGGCGGCCATCGATCGCCGGAAACGCCTGGAATCCAGCCTCCTTCAGCACGGCCATCGCCCGCAGGGCATTGTGCTGCTCCACAACGATGTCGATATCGCTGAACGACCGCATCGCAAGATTTCCATGCAACAGCAACGCAAGCGCAGGCCCCTTGATCGGCAGCACCCGAATGTTGGCATCCAAAAGCAAGGCGATCACGTGCAGAAGTTCGGAGGTCAGGCGAAGATTATTGCGGGCGATCGCGTCGGTATTGGCGCGCAGCTCGGCAACAAACGCCTCCGGGAAACGATCAACGCCGATATGCTCCACAGCCGCGCGCAACTGCGGCGTAAGCCGATGCTGGAATGCAAACGCAAGCAGGCGTGCAGGATCAACCGCGCCGAGGATGCCGGCCGGAACCCCGCCGCCATCGGGTACATCGCCGTGCATCAAGGCAACCAGCAGCGCGGCCTCGGGCCTCGTGTCGGCAGGGATGTTCGGCTTGAAGTTCATCGGCGCAAGATAGGGCCTGGGCGGCGGACACATCGCAGCCATACGCCAGCCCCCTGCCCACGATCCGCTCCCGACAACCTGCGCAACCTTCGCCGGATTGGCGTCCGGGCTTGCGTGGTGAATCGGCGATGTGCAGCCATCGTGCCGTACCGGCCAACACATCCCCGTTGCAAAGTGAACGTAGGCTGGGCGGCCGGGGCGCTTTATCTTGCACGGCGAATTCCAGAAACGTTCCCCTCAACATGCTGTATACGTCGGAGTCTCTCGAAGCCGCCATCGAACATCTCAGCCGCCTGCCAACCATTGGCAGGAAAACGGCTCAGCGCATCGCCATGTATCTCCTGAAACAGCCTCATGAGGATGTTGTGGGGTTGGCCGAGGCGTTGATCGGCATGAAGGAGCGCACACATTATTGTTCGGTGTGCCAGAACATTACCGAAACCGATCCATGCCCGATCTGCGAGTCGCCGAAACGCGACCGCTCGCTGGTATGCGTGGTTGAGGAACCAAGCGATGTGCTGGCGGTGGAGAAGACCAACGATTACACCGGCCTGTACCATGTGCTGGGCGGCGTGATCAATCCGCTGGACGGAGTAGGGCCGGAGGAACTGAAGGTGCGCGAGCTTCTGGTGCGCATTCAGGAAGGGGTCAGCGAGGTTATCCTGGCCTTGAATCCGAATGTGGAAGGCGAGATGACAACGCTGTACCTGGCGAAGATGCTGAAACCATTCGAGGTGAAGGTGACGCGTATCGCGCGAGGCATTCCGCTTGGCAGCGAGCTGCAGTTCATCGACGAGGCAACAATCTCGCGAGCGATGGAAGGGCGCGTGGCCGTATAGCCACCCCAGCCGATCGCCGGGCGCCATGATGCCGCACGGCGCACCCGGCTCCCCGCAAACGCCGGCCCCATATGGCACGGCGACTTTTGATACACGATTCAACCGAGTCACGACAGATCCGCGCATGATGACCGACATACCGGCAACCGCAACCGGAGCAAATTCCGGAAACGGAGATGATGCCGACTGGTTCGAGGAATGGTTCCGCAGCGACTTCTATCTGAAGCTTTACAGCCACCGCGATCATCGCGAGGCCGACGCATGCGTTGACCTGATTCTCCGCTCGGTGAACATGCGATTGGGCCAGGATGGCCCGGCACACGCACTGGATCTGGCCTGCGGCCCCGGGCGGCATGCGATCGCGCTGGCCACGCGCGGGCTGGCCGTTACGGCGGTGGACCTGTCCCCCACCCTGCTGGCCTACGCCATGGCCGAGGCGCGTGCCGCCGGCACGGATGTAAAGTTCGTGCGGTCCGACATGCGGGACATCGATTTCCAGGGGGAGTTCGATCTGGTATTGCAGCTTTTCACCAGCTTCGGTTACTTCGATGACCATGCCGACGATGCTCTGGTGCTGGAACGGGTTCGTGGCGCGTTGATCCCCGGCGGTTATTACGTGCTCGATCTGATCAACGAGCGGAATCTCCGCGAGACGCTGGTGCCGCGGAGCGTGAAGCATGTTGACGGGCTGGAGGTTGTGGAACAGCGCCGGATTGTTGGCGACCGTGTGGAGAAGGAAATCACGATCCCCGGGGCAGACAACGCGCCGCACAGGTTCGTGGAATCGGTGCGGTTGTATTCGCCGGAGACTATCGAAGGCATGCTGTACGATGCCGGATTCTCACCGGTACATTGGTTTGGCAGCTACCAGGGCGAGCGGTTCGACCCTTCGACTTCGGAGCGCATGCTGGTTATCAGCCGTACCGAACCAGGCGCAGGTGAGGCCCTTGCCGGCCCGGGCAACAGCATGCCGTAATCAGGATTCATCGATCGATGCCAGGCAGAACCTCCATACCGTTTGCAACGGCGATCCCGCAACTGCTGGCGGGCGCATTGGCGCTTGGCTGCATGCTGGCGCTTGCATCGTGTGGATTGTTCGACACACGCGATCCCGAGAATCCGATCAATGCCGGCTCCACGTTCGAACCGCCAACCACGCCAAGCGTTGTGCTGCACAACCTTGCCAGCTCATTAAACGAGGCGAACGCCGCCGACTACCGCAAGTGTTTCGGGGATACGGCGCTGGGCCTTACTCCGTTCTTCTTCGTTGCGTCGGCGCAGGGGATCTCCGCCGCGCCGAACAAGTTCGCGCAATGGGGGGTCGACCAGGAGGAGCAGTACATCCGGAACATCTTCTCCGAGCTGGAACAGGGCGGTGTCTGTTCGGTGGTGTTCACCCCGGCCGACGTTACCGACGTACCGATAGCCGATTCGGTATCGTTCAGCGCAAGTTATTCGGCGCGGTTCCCGCATACTCGCGACGGCGCCGAGCGCGAAGCCGAGGGCACGATGTACCTTACGTTTCGCATGTCCAAACAGAACGAGTGGTACATCTCCTCCTGGCGCGATGTTGCCGCGCAGGGCAAGACCAGTTGGTCGTTGATCAAGGCCCGATTCATTGATCGCTAAGGCATGCCGCCCGCGATTGCCCGCCATGCGCGTGATGCAGCCGAATGCGCGCGTAGAATGCTTCGCCCGTGAACTTCAGCGATGACAACAACACAACGATATGTTCTGCTGACAGCATTGGCGGCCGCACTGGCTGGCTGCACAAATCCGTTTGCGCCCAAGCTGGAACCCGAGCTGTTGCCGAACACCACGGTGTTGGGCGATCAGCGCACGGTAAGCGGCGTGTTCCAGAACGTTCAGTACGCCTACACGTTCCGCGACACGCTGATCTACGCAAACCTGCTCCACCCCGAGTTCCAATTCCGCTACTACAATCCCGATCGCGCATCCGATGTCACGTTCAACCGCGACGAAGAGGTGCGCACCACGTACAACCTGTTTCGCGGCGCCGATCAGATCGACCTGCAATGGAACGACATCCTCTCGCAGGAGGGGGATTCGCTGCTGGTTGATGTAACGCGCGCATACACGCTGAAGGTTGCGCTGCAGGCCAACGATGTGTTCCGCATCGAAGGGCGTGCTACGCTCAGGCTTGTACGAACCACTCCCAACGACATATGGCTTATTCGAAGCTGGCGCGACGACTCAAGTTTCTGATCGCTTCGTACCGGCGCCACGGTATCGCTCATGTCGTGGAGGTGTTCCGCCAGGAACGTATTCGCCGTGCGTACGCGGCCGCGCCAATCCCCCCGCCCACAGCCAACGAACTGCTTGCCACGTACGGCATCAACGACGGTGATGCGCGCACGTTCATCGAACGCTTTGCCGGCGGGGCCGCAGCCAGCCTGCCGCCCGTTGCCGCGATCAAGGCCGGCTCGTTCGGCCGCGATCTTATTGCCCTTGGCATCGGCGACCAGTTGCGCTCCGACGCATCGACGATTGCGTCCGGGCGTTTCGAGGGGCTTGGGATCTGCATCAACGAACCGGGCGGCGAGTTCGATTGGAGCCGTGACTACGGCAGCGCGCACCGGTGGCCGCCCGTACCGTTCAACCGGATCGCCTATGGCGCCAACGACGGAGCCGATGTAAAGTATCCGTGGGAACTCAGCCGCATGTATTGGATCGGCTGGCTGGGCATGGCGCATCATACCGAACCCGGCGGCATGTGGCCCGCGCAGTTCGTGCGCCTGCTGGACCATTGGGCAGCGTGCAACCCGGTGAACGTGGGTGTGAACTGGGCAATGCCGATGGAGGTTGGCATCCGTGGATTCTGGCTGGTGATGGGATACGCGTTGTTCGGCGATGCCGACTCGATTACGCCGGGATGGTGGGTAAACTACCTCTGCCTTGCCTGGGCGCACGGCGCGTACCTGGAGCACAACCTGGAGTACTTCTCCAATCTTACCAACCACTACATAGCAAACTGCCTGGGCCTGGTGGCCCTTGGCGCGTTGTTCGCCGACACCGTCACGGGCCAGCGCTGGCTGCGTAACGGGCGTGACCGGCTGATCGCCGAGCTGGAGCATCAGGTATTGCCCGACGGCACGCACTACGAGCGCTCGGTAGGATATCATCGGCTTGTGCTGGAGATGTACCTGGCCGCGCAGGCCCTGCTGCAGGGCGCACGCCTGCCGTTCGGCGCGCAGGCGTGCGCGAGGCTCGAACGCATGGCGGAGTTCCTGCGCGACTATTCACCGAACGCAGTTGGTGCGCCGCCGCCAACCGTACCGCAGTTCGGCGACTCGGACAACGGCGTACTGCTGCGGCTTTCGATGGATCAGGAGCTGTACAACCATCATGACACGCTGGCGCTGGCAGGGGCGGTTCTGCACCGAAAGGATCTGCTTCGCGATGCAGGCGGCGACCACGCATGCTCTGTTCTGCTGGGTTATCCGGGTACCGATCAGCCACAGGGGCCGTCCGGCAGCAACGGCGGCACGCCGGGACCGGAGCCCGCGCTGGGGTCGGTGCTGTATCCCGATGGCGGGTTTGCTGTTCTGCGTGGCGCAGGCTGGCATGTTGTTGCCGACGTCGGCCCGATTGGGCTGCACGGAAACAACGACACGCTGGCCTTTACGGTTAACGGCGCAACCGGCGCGTTTATCATCGACCCCGGAACCTACTGCTACACACGTTCCCCCCGCCTTCGCAACACATTGCGCTCATCACGGGCACACAATGCGCCGGTACTGAACGGCGCCGAAACGGCCGAGTTCGACGGCCTGTGGCGCGTGCGGCACGACGGCACCAACACACGCGTGCTGCGCTGGGAGCACCAGCAACGCCAGGACCAAAACGGCACAGCGGATGAAACGTTGCTTGTTGCCGAACACGCCGCTTATGACAGGCCCCCTCTGGCGGCGCGTGTGCGGCGCACGTGGCAACTGCGCGGCAACGAGCTGCGTGTGCGCGATGCGGTCATCGGCGTGGGCCGGCATCAGGTGGCGGTCCGGTTTGCGGTGGCGGCCGACGCGCGTACAGTGCAACAGGCGCCGAACGTTGTTGTCATCATCCGCCCGGGCGGCGAACAACTGACACTGGAGTGCTCGCACGAGCTGGCCATCGAATCCGGCTGGTACTCGCCGAGCTACGGTGTGGCCGCCGGCAATCAGTGGATAACGCTGAGCGCCGGGATTGCCGCGGTTGCTCCGGATGGGACCGATCAAATAGCGTATATTTGGCGCTTATCCTCGCTGTAACTGTACCAATGTCCGAAACGCCCGCAGCCACGCCCCCCGGATCGCGCCGAACCATGTCGCCGTTGAAACTCGCGGCATGGGCAGCCGCGGACAAGATCCTGCCGATGCTCTATGGCGTGGCCGTGATCTTCATTCCCCTTCGGTGCCTGAGTGCCGAGGAGTGGGGAGCGTGGACGAACACACAGATGGTGTTCATGATCATCGCGCTTGTTGGTGACTTCTTCGTGTTGCAGCCGATGGTTAAGATCACCGCCGAAACCGACGACGACCCACGCCCGGTGATAACGGCGTCGTTCCTGCTGTACGCCGCGTTCACGCTGGTGCTGGGCCTTGGCGTGACGTTCGGGCAGAACTCGCTTGCGGCCCTCGTGAAGTCGCCGGAGGCCGCGGCCTCATTCGGTCTGATGGGCTGGCTGATTCTAGCGAACATCGTGCGTACCGTGGCAATCCGGGCACTTCAGATTTACTACCGCATCATCGCGATTTTTGTTGTCGACGCTGTGTACTTCGTGCCGCTGATCGCCTTGATGGTGGTGGGCCAGCGGACCGACACGTTCAAGTCGTCGGTGGATTTCGTGAACTACAACCTGATCGCGTTTGGCATCAGTTCGGTTGTGGGCGTGGCGCTGTGCGGGCGCGTGCTGCTGCCGCGGCTTACCAACGTCGGGCGGTCGGTGCGTCGCCTGCTTGATCTCGGCATTCATCAGGGCGGCACCGGAATGCTTACGGTGCTGCAACAACAAAGCGATCTGGCGATTGTCTCCGGCCTGCGCGGCGGCGTTGCAGCCGGCCTGTACAATGCAGCACGCACCTTCTACCGCTTTTTCGATTCGGTGCGCGATGCCGCGCAGCTACTGCTTGTGCCGGCTACCTCGCGCGCGTACACACAGGAGCGGATCGAGGATGTGGAGGAAGTCACCGAGCTGGCCACCGCGGCAATCGCCGCATTGATGATTCCGCTCTCGATTGTGATGATCGCCCTGGCGCCCTGGATTGTGCCGATTGTGCTGCACAAACCCGATGCGGTTGAGGAGTTCCAGATCCTGATGGCCGGCGGTTTCGTGATGCCGTTCGTGATTGTACCCTCGGCGGTATTGCTCGGCATCGGCCACACGCGCGATCTGTATCGGTGCACATTCGTGGGCACGGTTGTGCTGATCGTGGGCGGCTTCGCCCTGACATGGTTCTTTGGCAGCGAGGGCATGGCGGCCGGCGTATTGCTGGGCACATCGGTGACTGCCATCCTGCTCACACGGAGAATGAATCGCCACGTACCGTTCACGTTCCGGTCGGTGTTGCGGCGCTCACGCAGCTTCGGGCCGCTGGTTCGGCGACGCCTGGCAATGCTGCAATTACCCACCAAGCGCAACGGAAACAACTGACAGGCAGCCGCCACACGCAATCGGCCTGCGCACGGGTAGTATGCCATGCCCGAATGCGCCTTGCTCGATGCATGGCATACACCCACAGCTTCACATCGGGAACCGTTGCTCACAGCGCGCAGGCCCCGCATCAACAAGCAGTGGATCGCAACTTTTACCCTGAAATTTTTGCGTAGTTCGCGCGAAATGGATGCGCGTTCCGATGGAAATCCATAACTTTGCCACGCTTCGAACATCGTTGAGCGACCATGCACGGCACACCATGCGTATGCGCCAGCTCGTCGGTTCGGGCCCCCGAACTGAACGCCGGTTGCCGACCGCCACGAAGATGCCTACCCTCCAGTTCGGCAACTCCGGCACAAAACACATTCAACCTTGGTAGAGACTGTTCCTATGGCAGACCCAATGAAGGAAGCGCGCCAGCGTGCGATCACCAATGCGGTGGATCAGATCGAAAAGCAGTTTGGCAAGGGGGCGATCATGCGCCTGAGCGACTCGGCCGTGGTGCCGGTCGAGGCCATTTCCACGGGGTCGCTCTCATTGGATGCGGCCATCGGAATCGGCGGCATCCCCCGCGGTCGTATCACGGAGATCTACGGTCCGGAATCGTCGGGCAAGACCACGGTGTGCCTTCACGTGATCGCCGAGGCGCAGAAGCGTGGCGGCGTGGCGGCATTCGTTGATGCCGAACACGCGTTGGATATCAACTACGCGGCACGCCTGGGCGTGGACGTCAACAACCTGCTGCTGGCACAGCCCGAGTTCGGCGAGCAGGCGCTGGAGATCGTGGAGACGCTTGTGCGCTCCGGGGCGATCGACGTGGTTGTGATCGACTCGGTTGCCGCGCTTACGCCGCGCGTGGAAATCGAGGGCGAGATGGGCGACGCGCAGATGGGATCGCAGGCGCGCCTGATGTCGCAGGCGATGCGGAAGCTGAACGCCGCGATTGGCCGCAGCAACGCCATCGTGCTGTTCACCAACCAGCTTCGTTCCAAGATCGGTGTGATCTACGGCAACCCCGAGACCACAACCGGCGGCAACGCGCTGAAGTTCTACGCGTCGGTCCGCATCGACATTCGCCGCAAGGAAGTGCTGAAGGACGGGCAGGAGATTGTCGGAAACCGCGTTCGCGCGAAGATCGTGAAGAACAAGGTGGCGCCTCCGTTCCGCGAGGTTGAGTTCGACGTGATGTACAACGAGGGGATCTCGAAGATCGGCGACGTTATCGATATCGCGATCGAGAACAGCCTTGTGCAGAAGAGCGGCTCGTGGTTCACCTTCGGTGAGGAGCGCGTGCAGGGTCGCGACCAGCTTAAGAAGCTGTTTCAGGACCAGCCCGAAACCTTCGCCTCGTTGGAATCACTGGTGCGCGAACGGCTTGGCATCCGCGACCCGCAGCCACTGTCGGACATGCCCAACAGCGGCATCGACAATCAGAAAGGCAAGCCGTCGAAGTAACGTCGGGCTGCACGAACAAACATCCGCCCGCCCGTGTTGGTTTACCATCAGCACGGGCGGTTTCACGTTCGGAAGTGCCATAGCCATCGCCGTTCCTGGAACTGAGACGGATTAGGGGATTGGCTGTACGCCGCATGCAGCGGCAAACGGCGTCCTTGATACAAACGGAGCGCACACGCGAAGCCGATGATCTGTTGGAAATACAGGCGACAAGTTGTGCTCCAAGTGCTTTACAAATAGCCAAACAATCGTATTTTGGGCGTGCTAACTCTCATCCGGCAGGTTTTTGAACGTGTGTACTTGTGGCTGCTCCACAATGCGACCCCGTTCCTCTTTTCCCAAACCGGTCGCTGTGTCTGTTCGGTCCCGCATTGACACCCCAATCAGCATTACAGTAGCCCTATCTCGATAGATATGTGCGCTTGTTGTGCCTGAATTCATGCGCCTGTCGCCGTGATTCCCCCGGTTGACGTTGGTAGCCTCCGAACTAACCTTTGCGCATTCGCTGTATCGCGGCCTGCATGGCAGTGATACGTTGATTGCCGCATCGATATGACTAACCCTCACTGAGCTCGGGTCAAACACATGAAGAAGCGCACGCTCTCGACCAACAGCAGCCGACGTTCGGCTTTGAAAACTCTCGGCATGGCCTCGGCCGCAACGCTTACCGCGCCGTTCCTCACGACGATGTCCGGCTCGGTTGGTTCGGTTGCAACGGCCGGTACGTTCATCGGTCGGCGCCGCGATCTCCGTTTGGCTGTGCTTATGCCCGGCACGCAGGGTGTTGGCACTGCTTCGTTTAACAACGGCATCAACCTTGCCCTGGAAATGGCGGGCACAACGGCCGTTCGTGCGCGCGTTCACGATATCGGCGGCGGCGTCAGTTGCGCTGTACGCTTCGCGCGCGAGCAGGCGGCAAACCGCGACGCGGATGTTGCAATCGGACTGATGAGCCCACGTGTGGCACGATGGCTGGATACGGATCTGGAGCAGGCAAGGCTTCCTTTGATCGTTGCCGGCGCCGGCGAACGGGCGGTCAGCAGCGACGCGGTTTCCCCGGCGTTTGTGTACACAACCTTGCAGCTCACCAGCGCCGCCTACGCCGCTGGTGCATGGGCCGCCAATAACCTTGGCCGTTCGTGTGCGCTTGCGGCATCGTATTACGAAGCGGGATACGATATCGTGCATGCCTTCGGGGCCGGGTTCCAGGCCGCCGGTGGCACTGTGATATCCAGCTACATCAGTGGCTCACCGGTTTCAACGGTAACCGCCCACGATGTTGTGCGGGCGATCGCCGAAAGCAAGGCCGACGTTGTTGGCGCTTTCTACAACGGCGCGGAAGCAGCCGAGTTCTTTGCCCGGTATGCGTCGTACGAGAGCACCGCATACCGGCCCGTTGTTGGCAGTGCGCTGGTTTCCCCAACACAGACCTCGGGCATTCGCCTGATGAGCGGCACCACGTGGTCGGCCGCGCTCGACAACGTTGCCAACCGCGCGTTCGTTGACGCGTACACCGCACGGTTCGCGCAGGCGCCCGATTCCTTCGCGCTGCTTGGCTACGAGAGCGCGCAGCGCGCGATCGACGCCTACGATCGCGGCGGCCGCGATGGCGTGGTTGAGGCGCTTCGCTCCTCGGCATCGAATGCTCAGGTTGCGGTTGGCGCCCGTGGCATGGTTGCCGTGAACAAGGGGACAAACGAGATTTCGGCCCCGGTGTATCTCCGCCGTTTCAACAGCGACGGAACCGAGGAGATGGTCGCCGAACTTTCCACGGCCGATCAGGCACAGAAGATTGCCGCGCAGCTCCCACAGCGCAGCGGCTGGATTACTTCCTACCTCACAGTATAGGAGTCGGTTACCGCCGAGAGATGGATTCCCTTGAGGCCAGATCTCACCAACATCGGCGAACCGCGTTTCGATGGGACGGATGCACGGCATTGGGCCGTGCGAGTTCACACAACCATTTAGTTAGGAGAAGTTCACATGGCAGAACCGTTTATCGGCCAGATCATCCAGGCTGGGTTCAACTTCGCACCGCGTGGCTACGCTACGTGTGATGGACAGCTCTTGTCCATCGCGCAGAATACGGCGCTCTTCTCGCTGCTCGGCACCACATTCGGCGGCGACGGACGTGTCACGTTCGGGCTGCCCGATCTCCGTGGCCGTGTAGCGATTCATCAGGGCCAGGGTCCGGGCCTTACCCCCCGTGTGATGGGCGAGGCAGCAGGCTCTGAAACGGTAACGCTGATCAACAGCGAAATGCCGATGCACAACCACCTGATGGCGGTCACCAATGTGTCGGGTGCGGTCGCGACGCCAAACGGCAACTTCATCGCCGCGAGCAGCGATGCTAACGCCGTTGTCACGTTCCGTCCCACGTCCGACGGGTCCACGCTGAATCCGCAGTCAATCGGCCTGGCCGGTGGCAATCAGCCGCATAACAATATGCAGCCGTACCTCGTGATCAACTTCTGCATCGCGCTGCAGGGCATCTTCCCGTCGCGCAATTGATCATCGTTCGGTAACAAAAACTCAACGACTGATTAACCTGTAGGAGAACGATCAATGGCAGAACCATTTATCGGTCAGATCATAATGACCGGGTTCAACTTCGCACCGCGAGGCTACGCAACATGTGATGGGCAGCTCTTGTCCATTGCGCAGAACACGGCCCTTTTCTCGCTGCTGGGCACCACGTTCGGCGGCGACGGACAGGTCACGTTCGGATTGCCCGACCTGCGTGGTCGTGTCGGGATTCATCAGGGGCAGGGCCCCGGCCTGACCAATCGCACAATGGGTGAGGCTTCGGGCACTGAAACGGTAACGCTGATCAGCAGCCAGATGCCGATGCACAACCACTTGATGGCAACCACCAACGTGTCGGGTGCGCTCGGGACACCGAACGGCAACTTCATCGCCGCAAGCAGTGCGCCAGGCACCGCGGTGATGTTCCGCCCTACGTCGGACGGATCCACGTTGAATCCGCAGTCCATCGGTTTGGCTGGCGGCAATCAACCGCACAACAACATGCAGCCGTATCTGGTGATCAGCTTCAGCATCGCGTTGGAAGGAATCTTCCCGTCGCGCAACTAGCCGACATACAAACGCGTTTGTTGCGGAATATTGTGGCCGGCATACATCCAAGCGATCGTGCCGGCCACAGTTGTATTCAACACCGGCACCATGGCCCGCTCGCTCCCATGATGATATGGCGCCGGTTCCACATAAAGCGCCCTTCATACGGCACATCCACCAAGAATACCCGTTCATGCTTGCCAACTTCGGCCCGTATACGTTTCGCAGAATCGAGGAACGCGACAGCGAGTTTGTGCGCTCTCTGTTCCACATCACGCTGCGCTCGCAGATGCCATTTGAGCAGACCGGATTAAGCGATGACCAGATCGATGCCCTGCTGGATCACCAACTTGAGGCGCAGACACTGCACTACAGCTCCAACTACCCACAGGCCGAGATTTCAATCGTAGAGCACCCCGACGGCCCGGTGGCACGGTTGATCATCATCGAGTTCGACAACGAGGTTCGGTTGGGTGATTTGATGGTGCTGCCCGAGCATCAGAACAATGGCCTGTGCTCATACATCATGGATCAGTACGTGGCGCTTGGCCTGGCTACCGGGCGCATGATCCGTCTGCACGTTGAGAAGGTGAACCGTGCGATCAACCTGTACAAGCGAAAGCACTTTGTCATCATCGAGGACCTGTCGTCGCACTGGCTTATGGAATACCAGCCCGAGAAAGCCTCACAAGCAGCATGATTGTGGTGATGCAGGCAATTGTCGCGGAACACATGAAACCCGTTGGCAATTACCACGCCCCACGGGAAACCTGCGTGTTCGTGTGTATCCCGTGGAGCATGTTCAGCAAGGTTTTCGCAAAGGCATAATCCAGCTCCTGCTCACATCCGCCCCGTTGGTTCAGAGGTCGGCGATCCTCGCGAGCCAACCGGCGCACCCGCCCCTTCTCCCCATTCCACTCCGCTGCATCACGTGACCATGACATCGGATGCAGCATTGCTACCCGGTTATAGGCCGCACGCGCGTCAGTTAAACACGGATTCGTACTGCCATCCGGTCTCACCCGGACCAACCGGTACCACTCCCATCTGGAACTGCCCCACCTCCGGGTGATCGAACTGGTACAATCCCTGGCGTGTCAACGCCATTTCATCTCCACGAAACAAGAGAACAAATGGATCGGTACGCACATACCCTGCCTTGCCCAGGGCCCTGCCATCCATGGGCTTAAGCTGAAGGGGCTCGGCACTGATCAGCTCCAGATTCACGGTGACCCCATCCGGGCGAGTGACGACGAAGTTGGTGCCAACGTGCCGCACGAAGGTCTCGTATGTAAAGGGACTGGGGGTTGGCACAAATGCATTATCCACGGGGCATTCCTCTTGGCAAAGTTGGTCCACGAAATCCGGGGCAAACCCAAACTATCATGTTCACGATGATGATTGGATCCCCATTTACAACAAGGGACATCCACATACGTGGATGTCCCTTGCTCGATGATCGTTCAACGATAGCCGTTAGCTGCAAGCAGCAGCTTACCAGCCATACCAGTTGCCGGCGCCATCGGAATACAGGCGGCGGTTACCGCCGGCATTGCCGAATGCCATGTTATTCTGGCCGTCGATCTTGTCGGTTCCATTCGGCTGAATGGTCAGAACCGGCAGAAGCGCATTGTTGTACTTCTCGATCTTGATAATCAGGATCTCACCGGCAGTTGTTGCCGGCTGCAGATTGATCGTGAAGTTCGTACCGGCCGACATATCAACACCGATGATGTCGTCGGCACCAACAACGTTGTACGACGTATTACCGGCATTTGCGATAAGCCCGGTGCGAGCAAACAGAATGGCGCCACCGCCAATCGAACCCCACTTCAACGTGGCGTTGTTGCCCGCAACCGCCTGTACCTGCAGCACCTGATCAACCCCCGTTGGGGCGGCATTCGGGAGCGTGTAGGTAAGATCGGCGGCCTGCGCCTGTGCCTTGATCGCGGTATAGTTCACACCCGAGCCACTGGGCTCAAGCAAACGCAACTCGCGGGCAGTGTTGTCGTTGTTGCCGATTGCGATGTGCGCGTTCGTTGTCGTGAACGTGCCCGCGGCGATATCCGCGCCCTGAATCGTACCGTCGGCGATCTTGGCACTGGTAACCGCACCATCGGCGATGTGTGCCGTGTTCACCGCCGAGGTAAGCAGCTTCAGGCCCGAAACGGCACTGTCGGCCAGCTTCGAGGTCGTCACCGTACCGTTGGCAACCTTCGAGGTCGTGATCGCGTTGGCCACGATGTCAGCGTTCTGGATGCTGTTGACAAGCGACAGCTTCGAGTACACAATCGCCGCCGTCGGCGAAACATCGGCGTCAACGATCGTGCCGTCCAGGATCTTCGCGCTCGTCACGGCATTGGCCGCGATTACCGGGTTCGGATACGTGCCGGTAAGATCACCGCCCGCCGCGCCGCTTGGCGGCAACGAGGTTGGCGCACCGCTCAGCTTCGAGTAGCTGATGCCGTTGGCAACCTTGGCGTCGGTAACCGCACCATCGGCGATGTGCGCCGTGTTCACCGCCGAGGTAAGCAGCTTCAGGCCCGAAACGGCACTGTCGGCCAGCTTCGAGGTCGTCACCGTACCGTTGGCAACCTTCGAGGTCGTGATCGCGTTGGCCACGATGTCAGCGTTCTGGATGCTGTTGACAAGCGACAGCTTCGAGTACGCAATCGCCGCCGTCGGCGAAACATCGGCATCAACGATCGTGCCGTCCAGGATCTTCGCGCTCGTCACGGCGTTGGCCGCGATCGTCGGGTTCGGATACGTGCCGGTGAGATCACCACCCGCGGCGCCACCCGGCGACGGGCTGCCCCACACGATGTTGGTGCCGTTGTACGTGATCGCCTGGCCCGAGGCCGCACCCGTTGGGCTCAACTTCGGAAGCGTGATCGATCCGTCGATATGATCGGCCGTAACCAGGCTGTTCGTCAGGTTCAGCTTCGAGTATGCGATCGCTGCTCCGGCCGCAACATCGGCGTTGACGATCGTGCCGTCCAGGATCTTCGCGCTCGTCACGGCGTTGGCCGCGATCGTCGGGTTCGGATACGTGCCGGTGAGATCACCACCCGCGGCGCCACCCGGCGACGGGCTGCCCCACACGATGTTGGTGCCGTTGTACGTGATCGCCTGGCCCGAGGCCGCACCCGTTGGGCTCAACTTCGGAAGCGTGATCGATCCGTCGATATGATCGGCCGTAACCAGGCTGTTCGTCAGGTTCAGCTTCGAGTATGCGATCGCTGCTCCGGCCGCAACATCGGCGTTGACGATCGTGCCGTCCAGGATCTTCGCGCTGTTGACCGAGCCGTCGACAAGGTCACCAGTGACGATGCTGTTGGCAAGCGCCAGCTTCGAGTACGCAATCGCCGCCGTCGGCGAGACGTCGGCATTGACGATCGTGCCGTCGAGAATCTTCGCGGTCGTGACCGCACCGTCGGCAAGGTCCGCCGTGACAACGGTGCCATCGGCGATCTTCGCGGTAGTGACCGAGCCATCGGCAAGGTCCGCCGTGACGATCGTGCCATCGACGATGTCGCCGCTGACAATGCTGTTGGCAAGCGCCAACTTCGAGTACGCAATCGCGGCCGCGGCGGCAACGTCGGCGTTCACAATCGTGCCGTCGAGAATCTTCGCGCTGTTGACCGCGCCGTCGGCAAGGTCCGCCGTGGCGATCGTGCCATCGACGATGTCGCCGCTGACGATGCTGTTGGCGAGCGCCAGCTTCGAGTACGCAATCGCGGCCGCGGCGGCAACGTCAGCGTTCACAATTGTGCCGTCGAGGATCTTCGCGCTGTTTACCGCATCGTTGGCGATATCCTGCGTCTTGACCTCGCCGTCCTTGATCTTCACGGACGTGACGGAACTGTCGGCAAGGATGGACTCGGTCACCGAACCGATGGCGAGCTTGTTGGTCGTCACCGCGCCGTTGGCCAGATCGGCCGTGGCGATGGTGCCGTCGAGAATCTTGTCCGACGTAACGGCATCCGGAGCAAGCTTCGGATTGGTCACCGCGCCATTGGCCAGCTTCACCGTGTTGATCGCCGAGTCGGCAATGTATTCACGCTTGATGCCCCGTCCGGCGATCGAGAGCGACGTGGTCGGTCCGTTCGGATCGGAAACGATGATGGCATCGTCATTGCTCTGGATGGTGTTGATCGTGCCAACACTCAACGAGGTCACCGTGATCTTGCCCGTGGCATTGTTCTTGGTGATCTGGATGTTGGTACCGCCCAGAATTTCGAGATCGCCCTTCATTCCGTTCAGGCTGCTCACAACCAGACCGGGCAGCGAAGTCCAGGCAACGCCGGCGCCGGTGGAAACAAGGATCTGGCCCGCGGTGCTGCCCAGGGAGCTGAGCTTGGCCGGGGTCACCGAGCCGTCGGCAATGCTGGAAGTGCCGATCGCGCCTGGCGCAACCGCGCGCGCGGAATCGGCCATGATCGCCCGCATGCTATACGGCGAACTGGTGAGCTGGACACGCGGCGTCAACTCGGTGCCGCCATCGATACCAAACCCAAGCCAATAGGTACGGTCGAACTGAACGCTCGACGGGATACCACCCGGGGTGGATGCACCGATGATCAGGTTGTAGATGCCCTTGTTTACCGACACAGTCTGTGTCTCGGAGAACAGAGCCGTGCCACCGGTCTCTACATCGTAGAGCTTTACGGCAATGGCGTGATTGCCCTGCACGGGGTTACCACCTGCATTGGTGATATATCCCTGATAGGATATCGTGCGTGGAGCCTGGGCCCAGGCTGTTGTTGCCATCAGGAGTCCGGCAACCGCAACGCCGAAATACCTACGTGGATGCTTCATGGAGATCCCTCTCGTCATTGTGAGTAGATTCTACAGTTCAAACGTTGTCAGCAAATCTTGTGGGGAGGGGGGATGAACCAGCTCGCCTCCATTGGGGAAAAGGAGCGGACCTCCGGCCAAAGGCCACAGAGTTTACGAAGGGTTCATGCCAAGCCGGCCATGTTGGGCGCGGTTCAACGAAGCTCAAACATACGGAATTCATTTTAAACAAAAACCAAATGCCAAGCCCGGAAGGTTGAGGCCTGCATACCCGCCAACGTAGACACAGGCGCGCGCGCAGCGGCATGCCGACAGCAGAAACCATATGTTACTTGGCCGGTCCGTCGTCGAACACGATTCCGTTGCCCTTTACAACCGGCGTCCCGGGTACAACGCGTGGCTCGGTAACGTAATCGGCGCCGCTGCCGCGATCGATCAACAGCCCGATCGAACCGGAGCCTCGTACACGGTTTGCGTTGCCACCGCCCTGGCTGAGCGCCGAATCGCTCAGCTTGGCGTAATACATATCGTCGCCCGCCGCATCCAGAAGCCACGCGAACGACACGGTCAACGCCGAACCCTGGCTACTGTTGGAGCCCCGATACGTGTCGTTGCCCGATGCGTCCTCAAGGCAGCCGGCCGACCAGTCGTGCGCGTTCCCCTGCTCCAGCCCCGCGTAGGCATCATACATATCGTCGCCGGCATCGTCGAGCAACGCCCCGAACGACAGGTGAATCCCACTTCCCTGCGAATACTGACCGGCCGTGTACCGATCGGCACCGGCGCCATCGTGCAATATGCCGAGCGCATACCAGTAGCTGCCGCCCTGGCTGAAGTAGTCCGAAGCGTACACATCGTCGCCGGTACGATCGGTAAGCACGCCAATGCCTCCGTCGGTCCCGATACCGGTGCCCCACGGACGCATGCCGAAACCGAAGCCCTGCGACATCGCCAGATACGCCCGGTTCGGATACCGCGAGTCGGGAATCTTCCACCCTGCCCTGTAGGCATCATTCCCCTCGAACTCCAGAATGGCGCCAAAGCCCCGGGCATAACCAAATCCCTGCGAATACACCTGTGAGGTATACTGGTCGTCGCCGGCGCGATCACACAACAGACCGATCCCCAGGAACGCCGCCCCCTGCGAACACCAGCGGGCATCGTAGACATCGTTGCCGGCATGATCTACCAATACACCAACGCCGAGAAGCCCGGCGCCCTGCGAGAAGTGACCGGCACGATAGGTGTCGTCGCCGGCAAGATCGAACAGAACATCCACGGCCCCCAGGCCCGCGGCCTGCCCTGTTGCGGTGGTGTTGTAGAAGTCGTTGCCGGCAACATCGCCAACATAACGGAAGCCGCCCATGCCAACCGGCGGAAGCTGGTACAGGTCATCGCCGCCAACATCGATGATCACGGCGAAGTCACCGGTATAACGATTATGCCCCGGGCCGCCGATCACGATTCTCCCAAAGGGTGTAGATGTCACCTGCAACACCGTGCCTTCCACGCCGGGGACCGCAACGGGCACCGACGATCGGATTGGCGGAAGTGAGCGCACGAACGCAACCAACCACGACGAATCCGCAAGCCCGGCCAGCAGTGCCCCGGCCTGGAACAGCGAGATGCGGTCCAGGCCATCGGCGGCACCCAGTAACGCAGCCATCCGCTTCTCCTCGGCAATACGAAGCTCGCGGTGGCGCACGGGGTCCTTCACGGTATCCAGCCCGGCCTCCCAGTTGCTGTCGATATCAAGCAAACCGCTCAGGCCCCGCACCAACGAGTCAAGCGGGTACCGGATCGCACGAAACGCCTCGTGCAGTTCGTTGGCCACAGCCGTGCAACGGTTGCGCAGCGTGGACATCGAGGCGGGCAGAATCGGTTCGGGCGCCACTGTTGGCAGCGAGACATCAAGCCCGGAAGCGGCGGTGGCCACGGCGCCGGCAATACCGTTGCGTTCTACGGAGCCCCAGATATCGGTGCAGACCTGGCGCGCAAACGCGCCGATGCGTGTGGGGTTATGATGCAGATAGGTGACGGCGTTCAACCGCCATGGGCTGCGCCGCTGCGTAAACGGTACGGTGCAGAAATCCTGATCGGCGACTACACACATCTGCTTCTGAATTGTCCGGGCACGCTCTGTCAGATTGGTTTGCTCCAGCGTCCGGGCAAGCCAGCTTTGCTCCACAACCGGCCCCAGCCCGGCCGGAGCCGGCGGCACCGGCATTGGCGCTCGTTCGGGCGCACGCACCGGCACCATCAGATCGCGGGCAACACCGGCGCGAACAATCCGGAATCGAGCGGTGTCCCCGGGCGACATCCCGCGCACGGTCATGTTCAGATAGTCATCGTACTGATAGACGGTATCACCGATTGGGTGGCCGTTGAGCGAAACAATCAGGTCCCCGATCAACATGCCGCCATCGTCGGCAAGCCAGTGTGGCATCACGTGCCACACACGCACGGGCCGCTCCCCTGCCTGCACGCCCGGAATCAGCGCCATGCTGTCGTCGGGGATCGCGTTGACATACACACCAAGGCGCGGGCGCAGCGGATCGGGCTGCCCGCCCCACACGAACGGTGGTAGATCGAACATCGACAGGCTGACGCGCATAAGGCTGTCGGCCCGTTGACGATTGTACTGCGCTGCAAGCGGGCGCGCAGCGGCAAGATGAAGCAGCACAAACGCGAGAACGGCAACGAGGAAGCAACGAGCTGTGATTCGCATGGCGCTGTTGAACGAGAGAGAGAGAGGATTTCCGTGAACGGGAAGAATCCGCGAAGCTACAATACTTACCGCCGATGCCCTAACAGGCTGCCAGCGACTATTGCTGATCAGTCCGGGGGGACCTGAGCGGCGGTTCAACAGACGACAGGAGTGTTGCGAGGGATGGCTATGATGAACGTGGAGAGGAGGTGATAACGTGGATCAGAATCGGATGCACGGCACACCCGACGCTGGATCACATCCGCGCCCGGATCGCGCTTGCCAGTCCTTACCGGCCGAGCGCGTATCCAGGCTGCCGACGGTGCGCGGCTGACCGCGCATCAACGATGACGACGCCCGCGCTGTATGTCCTCGCGCACTTCCAGAATCTCGGCGCGAAGCCCAAGGATACCGAACATCGGCGCCCACAGGCCGATGAACAGCGCGATTTCGTGACGGCTTTGTTCGTTGCCGCCATGTGCCAGCAGAAACAGGTACAGCGAAAGCACAATCGACAACCCAGCCAGGGCATACCATACGGTTGGGCCTGCCAGCAACGGCAACCTTTGCTCCGGACGCTGCTTCTCCGGCGCAGCCGTCTCGGTTCGAATCTCGATGATCTTTGGTTCCATGCTCATGTGAACATCCCTGGCTAGCGTTCTGGTTCCCGTGGCACCGGCACGCACCTACGTTTGCGAGCCCGTGTCAGAAACTGGCATTCACGGTAACACGGTGGTTGCCGCCCAGGCGGTCGAGACTGTTGAACGCATAATCGAATCGATATCCCTTCACAGCCACACCCAGCCCAGCCGAAAAACCGGCCAATCCCTTCGATTGCCCAAACGCCACATCCTGGCGCACCCGGTTATTATAGCCAACGCGCACACGCAGCGGCTTGGAGAGTGTGAACTCGCCACCAACACTGAAGGAGCTGAACCGGGAAAGGAAGTCATCGGTTTCGTCCAACAGCCGGCTGAAATTCACGGCAACCAACAGCGGAAGCCCGCGCAACTGGTGCGAGGCGCCGATCTTCAGATCCAGCGGCAGGCGTTCGTTGTCCGCACCGAAGGAGGAGACCTGCGAGCCGAGGTTCAGCAGCGCAAGGCCCGCCTGCACGCGATTGGCGGTATCCATGTAGTGCAGGCCGCCATCCAGCGCCAACGCGGCCGAGCCGTAGCTGTCGATCGTTGAGAATATCGCCTTGCCGTTGATGCCAGCGGCAAATCCCTCGCCAAGCTCGGTTCCCCAACCAACAACGGCCACGATGTCGTTCGAGCCGAAGGTGCCGTTAAGCTGGCCGGCACGATCGGTACGATCGAACGAACCGTAATTGGTATACGAGACACCGAACCCGACCTTGCCCACGCCCTCCAACGACGTTGCAATCGTGGCCGAGCCGCTGTTGATATCCAGCAGATGCTTGAAGAAGGTGAACGACGCCTGCGTGGAATCCACGGAGTTGAGCGTCGCCGGATTGTAGTACATGCCCGACGGATCGTTGGCGATCGTAACGAACGCCCCACCCATGCCAGCGGCACGCGCGGAGACGTCGTTGTGCAGAAAATCGTATACGTATACGGCCTGCGCGCGCGCCTGCACCGCCGAGACGCATGCCACGATCGCGATTGCCAGAACGATCCGCGAAGGAGTCAGGAACATCAGGTATTGTCCAGAAGATTGCCGCCATGGGTTACGCCCCATCGCACCAAGGTATGCCGCCGAATCGAATCGGCAATGAACGGCCGTCAATAAGCGGAGAGCCGCCAACATTTGCAAGGCCAACATGCGCCGCACTCCGGCGTCCTGAAATCGCCGGATGCCCGGGCGCGACAGCACGATCGGCTTGCCCTGAAAGGCCGCCAATCAGTGAGCCATTTCCGGAACGGCCGGGAACCACTGATACAGCATCATGTACACCAGCACGCCGGTAACCGAGACGTACAGCCAGATGGGCAATGTCCACCGGGCAATTCGGCGATGTGGATCGTAGCGCGCGGCCAGTCCGCGACGAATCGTGATAATGGCCAACACCGGCACGCAGGCCGCCAGGACCACGTGCGAGATCAGCATCGCGAAATACACCGTGCGGATTGCGCCGGTACCGCCGAACGGCGAGGCCACGCCACCACGCAGGGCATGGTAGGTGAGATAACAGGCGAGGAACAACACCGAAACGAAAAACGCCGACAGCATCACCTTGCGATGGGCCGCCACACGCTTGCGACGGATAAGGATGTACCCGATCACGAGCAGCACGGTGGCGACAGCGTTCAGCGATGCATTGATCGCCGGCAGAATCATCACATCGAAATTCATCACTGGGCCTCCTTCACAAGCAGCGCGACATCGGCCAGCAGCTTGCGCTGTGCCTCGGGTTCGTCGCTGCTGTAATACCCACGGATATGCCCCTGCGAGTCCACCAGCACAAATCGCTTCGAGTGGATGATCGGCTCGGCCGGATCGGTCCCTTCCTCGATACCAAGATGAAACGCGTTCTTGGCCAGATCCTGCATTTGGTCGCGGCTTCCGGTAAGGAACAGCCACTTGTCGGCACGGGCCTTGTAGGTTTCGGCGTAGTCCCGAAGCTTGCCGGGGGTATCGTTGTCGGGGTCAACCGTGAACGATACCAGCAACGCGTTGCCCACCGAAGCAAGCGAATCCTGCAACTGCCCCATCTTGGCGGACATCGCCGGGCAGCTTCCGGCACAACGGGTGAAAATGAAGCTGGCCACCCACACCTTGCCGTGCAGGGCATCCAGGTTCATCGGCTTGCCGCTTCGTTCGGTAAGCTGCGCGCCGGGCACTGCGCCAAAGTCGGCCAGCCCGGAGGATGGCTGCACGCCGCGGAGCCGCACAAGAAACAGGATCATCGCAACCACCGCGGCCGCGGCAATCACGTACAGGGCAATCAGCAAGGGCGACCGGCGCGCGCGCGGCATCGTGCCCGTGGTTATCTCTGGAGTCATGGGCTACAGGGGTGTATTACGTTCGGGATGTTCATGCACTGTGAAGAAGAAGAACGATGACCAATGCCACGACGCCCACGAACCCCCAATACAGCTCCTGCGCCGAAAGCACGGCTGCGGGCATCATTGGTTCGTTCATCCGCGCCGATCGCACGGCCGCAAGCATTGCGGGTATCAGGCCGCCCGTCAGGTGCACGACATGCGCGCCAGTGAGGGCAAACGCGAACCCGGCTTTCACATTCGTTCCAATCCCCTGCCCGGCCGCGTTCCACTGCGCCCATTGCATCAGCACAGCGGCAACCGAGCCAAGCCCGGTTACCACGGTTCCCCACAGGGCAATCCGATAGGCGCCAAGCGAGCCGCGCTCACCGGCCAGACGCGCATGGCGCAACGCCAGCGAGGCAACAATCAGCAGGGGCAGAAGCAGGTTGATTGGCCCAACCTCGGTTGGCGGCATTCCCTGGAAGTTGTGCGAGGAATATCGCAACACGATGTATGCCGCCAGCAGCACCACGAAGAACATGGTTTCGGCCGCCACGAACAGTATCATCCCCAGACGCGCGTTGCTGGCGCGCCCACGCATCGGCACGGATGCCCGATCGACAACGGGATGCTGGTTCATGGATAGCTCGGGAAGATTCAGTCCGCCATTTCCGATGCTCCGGATGCAACAGCGCCGTATTGAACATGACGGCTGCCGCAAGGCGCAGGCACGATGGGCCGCATACACGGCCGCATCATCGCCGGATGGAGCAACTACATGCCGCGATCCAGCGCCATCAGCAACAGAAGGATTGGCAGATAGAGAATCGAGTAATGGAACAGATGTTTGGCGTGTTTGTTCTTGCGTGTGATCGCCTGCTGTGCCGCGAACGCAAGGAACCCTATGCCCAACACCAACGCGCCGTAGAAGTATGTAGGCCCGGCCATCCCCATGATCGCCGGGATCAGGCTGATCGGCAGCAGGGCCGACGTATAAAGCAGGATCTGCCGGCCCGTGCTTCCACCCTCCGGATCAACTACGGTAAGGATCTTGTACCCGGCACGCTCGTAGTCGTTGCGGTACATCCAGGCAAGGGCCAGGAAATGCGGCATCTGCCAGAAGAAGAGAATGGCGAACAGCACCATCGCCTCGGGTTCGATCACGCCGCGCGCGGCCGCCCAGCCCATCACCGGCGGGATGGCGCCCGGGATGGCGCCAACAACGGTGTTCAGGGTGGAAAGCCGCTTCAGCGGCGTGTACATCAGCACGTAACTGACGATGGTTGCAAGCGCCAGCACCGCCGTAAGCAGGTTCACGAGGAACAACAGATACACCACCGACGCAACGGCAAGCGCAAGGCCAAACACCAGGGCCTCACCGGGCACAAGCCGGCCGGCCGGCAATGGGCGGGTCATGGTGCGGCGCATCTGGGCATCGTGCTCGCGTTCCACGTACATGTTCAAGGCGCCACACGCGGCCCCTGCCATGAATGTGCCAACCAACGTGTGCACCAGCAACAGCGCATCGATGCCGTCGCCGGACGCCATATAGAAGCCCGCCAGCGTGGTGAGCACCGAAAGCATCGTAAGCCGTGGCTTGGTCAGCTCCAGATATTCGCCGAACCGGGCAGTGCGCTTCATCTCCGCGGCAAGCGTGGTGCCATCGGGCTCGCTCATGCGATCGCCTCCCCTACCGAGGTGCTGCCCTGCGGCACGGCCCGCGCCGCGGGTTCCGGCAGCGTATCGCCCAGCAGATGGCGTGCCCGCACGGTAAGCATCAAACTTGTCACAAGGGTCGCGGCTCCGTTAACAACATGGAATGACGTAATCGTGAACTGCTTTTCGGTAAGGATCGTAAGGATACCGAGCGTTGCCTGCACAACCAGCAACGCAAGCAACATCCACGCGGGGCGGCGCAGCTCGGCAACATCCCGGTAGTTGCGCATCACGCGCACAACGCTCCACACCACCATCACGCTCACCACCAGCGCGCCCAATCGATGCAGCAGATGCGAAAGCATCTGCATCCGGGTAACCGATTCAAGATCGAGCGCGATCAGCTCGCGGTTGGCCGAAGCAAGCGCCGAATCCGACAGCGGCGGCAACCAGCTTCCGAACATGGTCGGGAAATCCGGGATGGCCAGGCCGGCCTCCGAGTGCCGCATCACAGCGCCGATGATAAGCTGCAAGGCAATCACCACGGTTGTGGCCAGCGCCAGACGCCGCAACGATCCGCCCACGGGTTCCGGCCGGCGCGAGGCGCCGTCCACCCAGGATGCCGAGGTCACCATTGCCAGCACCACCACCATCGAGAGATAGATCTGGGCAAGCGTGCCGTGGCTGGTGGAGATCCACGCAGGCAGCATGAACAATACCGTCATCCCGCCGAGCACGCCCTGAGCCAGCACGGCCACCGAGGCCCACACCGCCAGGCTGCGAACCCAACGCCGGGGATCGAAGCGGTACACCATGATGGTGAGCGCGAATGTGAACAGCCCCGCGAACGAAGCAACCATGCGGTGCAGGTGCTCCCAGAAAATCCCGCCAACCATCTTCTCCCATGGAAAGGAGAACATGAAGTGATTGTATGTGTTCGGCCAGTCAGGCACCGACAGACCGGAGTTGGTGCTCTTTACCTGCCCTCCCAGGAAAATCAGGCATAGGATCCAACCGGCCAGGAAGATCGCGAAGCGATGGCTTCGCCGCCGCCACACGGCGCGCGACGTGGTCGCGGCATCGGATGCCACCGCACGAGAATCGGTATGCGTATGCATGTTGCTCATGTGCTCGTCTTCATCGCCCTTTTCTGCCGGCTTCGCCATTGGGTGGGGCATCCTGCCGGAGGAAATCGTCGGCACAGCCGGGCGGGCTGTACTCGTACGGACCGTGCGATACGGTCGGCTGCGGTTGGAAGGAGGCAGGGCCTGGCGGCGACGGCAACGACCACTCCAATGTCGTGGCCCGCCATGGGTTGTCGCCGGCAGGGGCACCGCGTTTCAAACTAAGGAAAATGTTGGCCACCAATAGGAGCTGCCCGAAACCGAGTGTAATGGCCGCGATGGTGATCGCGGTGTTCAGCGGCTGAAGGCCCGCCAGGTGGGCATACACGTTGGGATCGTAAATCCGACGCATATGCCCGGCAATGCCCAGGATGTGCATCGGAAAGAAGGTGCAGTTGAAGGCAACAAACGTGATCCAGAAATGCCACCGGCCCAGCCCGGCGTGCATCATGCGCCCGGTGGCCTTCGGGAACCAGTACGCGATTGCCCCGAACGCGCCGAAAAGTGTGCCGCCAAACAGCACGTAGTGGATATGCCCCACGATGAAGTAAGTATCGTGGATGTAGGAATCAACCGGCGTGGAGGCCATGAAAATCCCGGACAAGCCGCCGATCGTGAAGGTGAGCACGAAGGCCAGCGCGAAGTGCATCGGCAGCGTGAACTGTATCCTGCCGCGCCACAGCGTGGCCAGCCAGTTGAAGACCTTCACCCCCGACGGAATCGCAATGGCCATCGTGGAGAACATGAACGTGCTGCCGACCAGCGGGTTCATGCCCGATTGGAACATATGATGCCCCCACACCAGCCAACCCAGCAGGGCGATCGCACACGTGGAATAGATCATCCCCCGATATCCGAACACGGGTTTGCGGGCGAACACGGCAAGCAGTTCCGAAACGATCCCCATGGTGGGCAGGATCATGATATACACCACCGGATGCCCGAAGAACCAGAACAGGTGCTGCCACAGCAACGGATCGCCACCGCCGGAATGGCCGGCCAGCGGAATACCTGAAACGGCGAGCCCAGCCGGGAGAAAGAAGCTGGTGGCGGCCGTACGATCCAGCAGCAACAGGCCAAGCGCGGCGGCAATAACCGGCATCGCCAGCAGCGTTATGATGGCGGTAACAAAAAAGGACCACACCGTAAGCGGCAGCCGCCGGAACGTGAGCCCCGGCGCACGCATGTTGATCACGGTGACAATCTGGTTTACCGCGCCAATGGTAAGCGCAACGCCCAGCAGCACAAGCGAGCCGATCCACAGATTGCCCCCCAACGTGCCATTGGTATACCCGGCAACCGCCGAAAGCGGCGGGTAGGCCGTCCACCCCGCCGATGCCGGCCCGCCCTGCACGAAGAAGCTGGCGCACATGGCCGCGCCCGCAACGGCGATCATCCAGAACGACAGCGAGGCCAGGCGCGGGAAGGCGTTGCCGGGAGCGCCGATCTGCAACGGGATCACGAAGTTCGCGAAGGCGCCGGCCAGCATCGGCAGAATCGCGAAGTAGATCATGAACGTGGCATGCATGGTGAACATGCCGTTGTATGCGTCGGGGGCAATGATGCCACCGGGCGCCATCGACGCCGGCAACAGCATCCGGAACGGCTGCGGGACGGGCGTGCCCGGGAATCCCAACTGCCACCGCACGTACAGCGCCAGCGCGCCGCCAACAAACATGAATGTGATGGCAAGCCACATGAACCGGCGCGCCAACACCAGGTGATCGCCGCCGCGTTGTACTGTATCGGTTCCCGCCAATCTCACATCGTATCCAACATTTGCACGTGTCGTTCAATTCAGGCCGTCAGGCCCCCCAACTATCTTGCCAATCCGGCACCGCTGGCCCGGCCGGCGGAATCCAGCCACGAGCGGAATTCGTTGGGCGGCATCACGATCAACGCCCCGCGCATCCGATAGTGCCCAAGGCCGCACAGCTCGGCACAGGCAATCTCGTACCGCCCGGGCACGGGCACGTTGAACCATGTGCGCGTCACCATTCCGGGCACGGCATCCTGCTTCACACGGAACTCCGGCACGAAGAACGAATGGATCACGTCCTGCGCGGCCAGCCGTACAACAACGTCGCGCGCCGCCGGCACTCGCAGCACGTTGATCGCGGTGATGTCGTCGGCCGTGCCGAACGCCCCGTCGAGCCCCGCGTACACCACATCCCACTGGAACTGGCGCGGCTTTACCAGCACAACAAACGACTCCGCCTCGGACGGCATGGCCTCGGTCATCCGCGACCAGATCGAGTTGCTGGCGATCGCTATGACTATCAGAACCGCCGCCGGAATCGCAGCCCACAGCAGCTCGATGCGGTCGCTCCCGTGGGTGTACAGCGCCTGCCGACCGGTGCGTTCGCGATACCGGATAACAATTACCACAAGCGCCACGGTAACCAGCGCCAGGAAGAACAGCGTGATCCACAGGATCAACCCGAACAGGCCGTCGATCCGGCCCGCGATGTCGGTGGCCGCCTCGGGAAGCCACCAGCTTGAATACTCAGGTCGCGGCTGCGCCGCACCGCGTGCCATGGGCGCCAGCATGCATACGGCAATCAGCGCCGCCAACCGGCGGCCGTACCCACCCGTGCCCGCCGCGCTTCGGCCGTTATCGGGTTCGGCGCCCGTCACGGAGCAACAAACGTGAACGTTGCCGAGGCCGCGCCCCGTTCGGTTACCGTTACCGTTGCCTGCTGCGTTCCGTACTTCTCATGCCAGGCGGTCATCGTGTACGTTCCGGGCGGCACGCCGGAAATGTTGAACGCGCCATCGGTGCCGGTGACCGCGAAGAACGGATGGGTAAGCACACCGATGTAGCTGCGCATCCAGCCGTGAACGTCGCACGAAACAGGGATCATCACCTCGGTGTGCGTAAACGTCCACTGCGATGTCTGGCCAACCTGAGTCTGCGCAAGGTTGAACCCGTCGTTCTTCTGCGGGCCGGCGTGAATGTTGTGCAGGGTGGAATCGCTGTTGCGAATGGTCAGGGCCTGGCCGGCCATGATGCCCATGACATGAGGGCTGTAGCGGCATCCACGCTGGTCGATCACGGCCGGTTCGGCCGGCGGCGCGTATCTGCCCTTCACGCCATCGCTTAGGTACACGAACACGTTCGCCAGCCGGCCATTCTCCACAACAACATCCTGCGTGTAGATGGGCGCCTGTGTCTCGGGTACCAGACGGCACATCGGGTCGGCTTCCTGGTTGATCGGCTTCGGCGCCGGTGGCGTTCCCTTGAACAACACGGTGCCGGAGATGCTGCCCGCCGTGCCGGCATCGATGGCAGCAAGCGGCTTCTTGGCCTCGGGGTCATCGGCGCTGCCACCGCAGGCACCAAGCAACACGGCGGCCACTATCACGCCCGCCACCACCTTCATACCGTATATCTTGCTCATCGCCGTATCGTTCATTGTGAAATGCGCAGGCCGCGGGGTTCGTTGCGAAATGCGCTGGATGCCGGCATGGCTGCCGAGCCCGTTCAATCCTTGTTTGCGGCAACCGGCACGCCCGCATCCGCATCCGCCTGACGCCGCATAACCCGGGCCACCGCGGCCCCACCCAGCGCCAGCAGCAGGAACGGAGTTCCGGCCATGCCGATCATGCTGATCGTAAAACCTTGCGCGCGGTCGCCGGTTGGGTCATTCTGATTAAGCGCCCCTACCCCACAATTGGGGCACGCCACCGCCGCGCACGAGGCCACCGCCATCAGCAGGCACGCCAACAGGAGCGGGCCGGGACGCCATGCGCGCGCGCGCCGTATGCCGCGCCGCGTTCTCCGGTATGTGAGCCTGACGAAATGCACTGCGATTGGATTCCGTGCTGCCATGGAAGTGGCATGTTGATCGGCGGGATGCCTCACCGGACACCGAAGGCTGTTTCGCGGGGAGCTGGCCGGCGGGTCCTTGCAAACTTCGGTCGGCCGTAGGTGCCTGACCATGACAGATGTCATGGTCGCCGATGCGTCCCGCGGTTCAGGAATTCACCGTAAAGGCGCGCGAAGGAAGGCCAGACGGATGCCGCCGCAACAACCTGCGTGTCCAGCCTGCCTCCGAGGCGCCACCACTTGTGGCAGTTGCATGGCCGGGGCCACCGGGCTAGCTTTGCCGGATTGCTGCTCCGCGATTGCGCCCGCGCAACGTCATAGCCGCGCAATGTCCTCTCCGTCTCTCCCATATTCATTTCAAGAGAACTGACAACCATGAACCTGTGCGCTATTGGCACGCTTGCCTACGACACCATCGAGACTCCCTTTGGCCGCGCGGATGATGCGCTCGGCGGTTCGGTTACGTACATCTCGACCTCGGCAAGTTACTTCACCAAGCCGGTTGGCGTTGTCGGCGTCGTTGGCGGCGACTTCTCGCAGGACGCTCTGGACTTCCTGAGCGGCCGTGGCGTGGATGTCTCCGGCGTTGAGATCAAGCCGGAGGGCCGCACGTTCCGCTGGAGCGGCCGATATCACTACGACCTGAACCAGCGCGACACGCTCGATACCCAGTTGAACGTGCTTGCCGACTTCAATCCGGTAATCCCGGAGAAGATGCGCAACGCACCGTTTGTGTGCCTGGGCAATATCGACCCGAAACTTCAGTTGAGCGTTCTCGATCAGATGAACGATCCACAGTTCGTTGTATGCGATACGATGAACTTCTGGATTGAAGGCGCGTTTGATGATTTGCGTCGCGTGCTTGCACGGGTGGACTGCCTGATCATCAACGACAGCGAAGCGCGCCTGATGACGCAGGAGCCCAACCTAGTCCGCTCGGCGCGCATGATCATGCAGATGGGGCCGCATATCCTGATCATCAAGAAGGGCGAACACGGCGCGTTGCTGTTCACAAGCGATGGCGTGTTCAGCGCGCCGGCATACCCGCTGGAAAGCATCTACGACCCAACCGGCGCGGGCGACACGTTCGCCGGCGGATTTATCGGATACCTGGCGCGCCACGGTGAGGTTACCGACGCACACCTGCGCCGCGCCGTTGTTGTGGGCAGCGCCATGGCCAGCTTCTGCGTGGAGCAGTTTTCGCTGGATGCCTTGAAGGATCTTACGCACAATCAGATCCGCGAACGCATCGCCGCGTTCCGCGCGCTTTCGCACTTCGATCATCTGGAGATTGATCTTGGCGACGCTGCTGCTTGAGAACATCGCAACGCTGGTAACGGTTCGCGCTCCCGACGGGAGCGCGAACCCGGCCAACGGCGCGCAGGCGGCAGGCCGCCCCATCCGGTGCGGCGAAGCCATGGGCGATATCGGCGTGATGCACAACGTTGACGTTGCGATCGACGGCGACGTCATCGCCTGGATTGCGCCATCGGGCGAGCGCGGTTTCGATGGCGCCGAGCGGCTGGATTGCTCCGGCCGGACGGTGCTTCCGGGATTCGTGGACTCGCATACACACATCGTGTTCGCCGGCAACCGCGCCCACGAGTTCGCGATGCGCCTGCGCGGGGCAACCTACCAGCAGATAGCCGAGGCCGGCGGCGGCATCCTGAGCACGATGCGCTCGGTTCGCGAAAGCAGCCTTGAGGCCATCGTGGAGCGATCGCGCAGCCTGGTGCGCAGCGCGTTCTTCCATGGATCCACAACAATCGAAGCCAAAAGCGGTTACGGGCTCGACACCGAAAACGAACTGAAGCTGCTGCGGGCGATCGCCCGCCTGCACGATGAGGAAGCGCCGGAGCTGGTGGCCACGTTCCTTGGCGCGCACGACGTGCCGCCCGAACATCGCGCCAACCGCGAGCGATATATCCAGGAGATCATCACCGAGATGCTGCCGGCCGTTGCGCGGGACGGGCTTGCCACGT